>DAIQPZ010000230.1:0-3650 GCA_036787065.1 Anaerolineaceae bacterium | reverse complement strand
TGACCATAACTACAACTGGTGGGATGCGATCCACGCGAACAATGGGCTATCCACCAGCAATACCTGTGGCTACGATACCCTGGCGCCGTGCGATGATAATGACCACGGGACGCACACCACCGGCACCGTGGTGGGCGACGACGGTCAGGGTCACCAGGTGGGTATGGCTCCAGGGGCCAAATGGATCGCCTGCCGCAACATGGATGCAGGTACCGGCCGCCCACAGTTTTACATCGACTGCCTGCAATTTTTTATCGCCCCGACCAACCTGACCGGGAAAAATGCTGACGCATCGAAACGTCCGGATGTGATCGATAACTCTTATTCTTGCCCTCCGTCTGAACTTTGCTCTCCCCATACGCTTCAGGCCGCAGTTGAGGCGGTGCGCGCCGCTGGCATATTTATGTCTGTCTCAGCAGGGAACGAAGGGGGAAAAGGCTGCGGGTCGATAGGCGATCCGCCCGGGTTAGAAGCCGGCGTCTTCACGGTGGGAGCAGTCGACTCTTCCAACGAGATTGCCGGCTTTAGCAGCCGCGGCCCGGTGACCATCGATAGTAGCAACCGCCTCAAACCGCAGTTGGTCGCTCCGGGGGTCAGTATCAATTCAAGCATCCGTGGCAATTCCTACGAACTCATGTCGGGAACGTCTATGGCGGCGCCGCATGTGGCCGGGGCGGTACTGCTCTTGTGGTCCAGCATTCCTACCCTGCGCCACGACGTGGCCCGCACGGAAAGTTTGCTGGAGCAAACTGCCCTGCCGTTGGCCAGCGACCAAGGCTGTGGGAGCGACAGCCCGACCGCGGTGCCCAACAACGTCTACGGTTACGGGATGTTAAATGTTGAGGCAGCTTATTATTACTTTACGGTGATGACCCAGAGATTTTACCTCCCACTACTGTTCCATTAAACACAGTGCGTATTACACCCCCGGATGTAAATAAATATAACCTGATGGTGGGGGAAACAGCCAATTCCGCTTCATGATCTGGTTTATCATCGCCAGCCTGTTATTTAATTTTCTGGTTAAAACTCCTGGTAAAAAAGCCGACAACCTTTTATCTAAACTCGGCCGGTTGGTTATTCAAGTAGCCTTCGTGACCCGTCCCTGGAACAACCCACAGCTCTTTTGGTTGGCTCGCCGCGGCAAACTGTTCGCGCCCACCGGCCTGATCGATCTCCTCATCGCCGTAGATCAACAGCAGCGGGCGCGGGCTGATCGCTGCCACGTCGTCCACCGGTCTGAGCTGACTGGTGTTTACCCCGGTTTCGAGCCGAAAAAAGATTGGGAAAAGCCGCTGGACGATCCAGCGCGATGAAAGCGCAGGCGCGTACTTCTGGTTGATCTGTGGGTCCAGGCTGGTATAACCACCTATGGCGACTAACGCATCGATATCTGAAAAACGCGCCGCGCCTCGAATGGCGGTGATCCCGCCGACAGATAAGCCAACCACCACGACGTGCTCGCCCCCAGGCCGCGACCGTCCTGGTCAGCATCTTGTTCGTAATTGTTTGGGTGCTCCGAACAAAAAAATAATTAATCAATATCTTGACACCTGGCAGGCCAGGCGGGTTTGAGGTCCGATCGATTGACCACTTGGCGTGATTGGCGGTTTGCTTTTCCCCGCGCGATTATTTCATCCATGGAGGTATAGAAGCATGCTGGATAAGTTGATACAGATCATTCTGAAATTATGGAAGAAGCCTCTTTTTCGCATCGGGTTAGGTTTGGCAGTCGTACTCATTCTGGGTGAAGGTGGGTACACCCGAAAAGGACGCCTTCGTCTTTCAGTCGGTGGATGGCGCAGCCTGTCACGCCATGTTTGCCGTTGACGTGCAGCCCTTATTCAGTGAACCCAATGTCTGGTATACCGGTGCCATCGCCTGCGCTTCATGCCATGGAGAAAACGTGGCCATCTCAGCCGACCGCATGAGCCTGACCAGCTATGCAAGTATCCTGGCTGGCGCGAGACGCAAAGACCAGAACAGCCCCGGGACCAATATCCTGGACGATGGCAAAGGCAACTGGAATAAATCCAGCTTAGTATCTGCTCAGCTATCTGTGATTGGCTAAGAAGTTCCAACATTTTTAAAATGCCGGGTAGTTTTCTCTCGGCCATATTTGTAACTTGCTATTTCATTCTTCGGATGATTAACTGTCAGCTTTCGTGTTGTACCTGTTTATTTGCCGCTGCTTTTTTGCATCGTTACCTTATTTAAAAACTGGAACATTGCATTTGTTGGGACTCGAAAACGGGAGATCAATTCACGATAAAACCAGGCAAAGCTACAATAAAGTCCATATCCAACCAATATGCCAATTGAATTTAGGATCACATCGTTAATGTCAATCGCATGGCCGTAACCGCTAATGATGCCCAAAAGCTTTATCAATAACTGTATCCCTTCAAGCGCCGAGCCAGAAAACAGCACAAACCAGAAAATCCGCCTGCCAGGAACGTAAACAAGAAAGGGCAAACCAAAGCCAAATGGCAGGGTCAGCAAGATATTTCCGATCAGCTGTTCAAAAATAACGGTGGCATTCGCAGTAAATAAATCACCAAAGTTAAATGGGATGAAGTTCACATGGCTGAAGGTACCAAGTATGTTTTGTGGTGTAATATTCCCAGGCCATTCCTGGGGTATTCGGATGGGGAAAAAGATCATGGTCAGGACAACGAGGATATACACCCAAAAGAGCGATAAGAAAAATAGGTAAGGCCACGAATGTTCCTTTCGCCAACTATGGAACAGTAAAACAAGGAGCAGCAATGCACCAAAAACTGCCGGATATGGAAAGAACTCAAGCTCAAATCGCATCATAAAAGTTTCATCACCGCTCAGGCTAAAGTAATGAATCGGGCCCGAAGGGTAGGCGGAACAAAAGGCTTACCGTTCAACGCCAGCTGCAATACAACTAGGACTTGCTGACCATTCTTACGGGCCTTGGAAATGTAACTACGGATTTGGCAAAAGGCTTTGGCGCCGTCCTCCGAGCGAAAACATCCCGACACTTTCTGTTTGAGTTTCATCATGCGGAGATCCCGTTCCGCCTGATTATTGTCAAATGGCACCTTAAAATCATACATAAAAGCCAGTGTTTCCCGTTTGCGAAGTTGGAAATGATCGACCAGGTTCTTGGCGGGGTGTTGTTTGGGCTTACCGCGTTTTTTCGGCAGCGGTTCAGCCGGTTCTGGCAGTGGGTTGACCTGTAAGCCCGCTGCGACAATGGCGTCATAGCGGTTTTCAAAGTCAGCTATCTGAACGGGGAATAGCGTGTCCCGGTCTGGTTGCGCCGCTGCAACGGCGTCCTTGATCTCCAAAAGCAGGGTTTGCATCTCTTCGGCCCAGGTTTGGTGATATTGTTCCTGGATGAAGATCAGATCCCGCAGGTGATGGGCATTACACAGGGCGTTGTTCACCGCATCGTATTGAAAGTAAGACCGGTAGCTGTCGTGCATAGCGGTTCCCTTGAACACCGGAAAGATGCCAATGGCATCCAGGGCTTTCCTACCTCGATTGGCATGGACGGCATAGTAAGTCAGCAGGCTTGTGCAGGTCACGTGCAGCCTCCACAGCTTCTTTTCGATGCGTGCGCCAGTCTCATCAAAATGCGCGGCCCCGGTGGTCGCCTGCAATTCTTCCTTGCACGC
>DAIQPZ010000229.1:1691-3662 GCA_036787065.1 Anaerolineaceae bacterium | reverse complement strand
AGAAAAACTTCAGCAGCGGATCAAAGAACTGGGAGCTGAAATCAGTCGTGACTACGACGGCCAGCCGCTGCTGCTGGTATGCATCCTGCGCGGCGGGGTCATGTTTTTAACCGACCTGATCCGACAAATCACAACCCCGGTGGCAATTGAGTTCATGGCGGTATCCTCCTACGGGCGGGGAGCCCGCGAGTCCACCGGCAACGTGCGCATCACCCTGGATCTTATCTCCGACATCAGCAACTGCAACGTCTTGATCATTGAAGACATTATTGACAGCGGCATGACACTGGCGTCGGTCATCGAGCTTTTAAACGCCCGCCACCCAAAATCATTGGAGGTTTGCACCCTGCTCGATAAAGCAGAGCGGCGCGAAGTGCTGGTTCCCCTGCGCTACCGCGGTTTTGTAATTCCAAACGAATTTGTGTTTGGCTACGGCCTGGATATCGATGAATATTACCGCAACCTTCCTTTTATCGGTTCCGTTGACCTTGATAAATACCAGGCCCATTAAAGTATAATCTACTGTATGATGACCGACCTTCCCGGAGAACCTGATCCCGTATTTTCCTGGCTGGTAGAAATTGTCAACAAATTTACCAGCAGGGGATCTGTTTACCTGGTGGGGGGAGCGGTGCGCGATCTTCTGATGCACCGGCCCTGCCACGATCTGGATTTCGTCCTGGATGGCAATGTTAAATCACTGGCTCGCAAAGTGGCTGATTCCATTAAAGGCGATTTTTACATGCTGGATCAGGAACGCGGCACGGGGCGCGTTATTTATTACGGTCCACAAGCCGGGCGCATCTGCTTGGATTTTGCCCTGCTGCGCGCAGGGAATATCGAAGAAGACCTGCGGGCTCGTGACTTCACCGTTAACGCCATGGCCCTTGATCTGCGTAATCCGCAGGTGTTAATCGACCCGCTGGGCGGCATTCTTGACCTGGAAGCGAAAACTCTGCGCGCCACCTCTCCAAATGCTTTTCAAAATGACCCCGTACGGGTGCTGCGCGGCATCCGCCAGGCGTTGGCATTCAATTTTCAATTGGAACCGGCAGACCGGCAGGCCATGCAGGATGCTGTTCCTCTTCTTCAGAGCGTCTCAATCGAACGCCAGCGTGATGAACTTTTCAATATGCTGGAAGGTAGTCAGGTTCGTTCCGCCATCCAAATGCTCGACCAGTTGGGTGTTTTACACTTGATTTTGCCAGAGCTGGACGACATGAAGGGTGTATCTCAATCCGCGCCGCATATTTACGACGTATGGGAGCATACCCTGGCGCTGTTAGCGCAATTGGAATGGTTGTTTGAGGTCCTGCTTGGGGACTTTCATGAATCCGGTGCGGCCAATCCAATGCTCGAGCTGGCGATTATGAAACTGGGCCGCTTCCGCGACCAATGGGCAGAACATTTTAACCAACCCGTGAATCCCAATCGCAAGCTGCGCGGCCTGCTGTTCCTGGCAGGTTTGTATCACGATGTCGTTAAACCGGGGAACAGACAGGTGGGCCCAGATGGACGAACCCACTTTATCGGCCACGATGCTGCAGGCGCCCGCACTGCCGCACAGCGGGCGCAGCACCTGGCGCTCAGCCAGGTGGAAGTTCAACGCCTGGAAACGATTGTGGCCGAGCATATGCGCATTCACCAGCTTGCCCAAAGCAGGCAGGCTCCTTCCCGCCGGGCAATTTTCCGCTACTTCCGCAGCACGGGCCCAGCCGGAGTTGACATCTGCCTGTTTTCGTTGGCAGATACACTGGCCACGTACGGGACCGGTCTACCGCAGGAAACCTGGCTGGCCGAGTTGGAAGTCTGCCGCAGCCTGCTGGAAGCCTGGTGGGAACATCCGGCTGAAGCTGTCACTCCGCCCCGATTGGTCAGCGGAGATGATTTACTGCATGCCTTTGATCTGAATCCGGGGCCCCTGGTTGGCGAGCTGTTGGCTGTCATCCAGGAAGCCCAGGCCAGCGGAGA
>DAIQPZ010000229.1:0-1591 GCA_036787065.1 Anaerolineaceae bacterium | reverse complement strand
GGCCCCTGGTTGGCGAGCTGTTGGCTGTCATCCAGGAAGCCCAGGCCAGCGGAGAAATCAACGATCGCCCGCAGGCCCTGGAATACGCGGTAAAATACTTGAAAGGATGGAGAAATGACTTACCAATCGGTTAATCTAGCATATGAAGAACACGGCCAGGGAACACCTATTATGCTGGTGCACGGCTTTCCCCTGAATCGAAGCATCTGGAACCCCCTACTGCCGCTGCTTGAAAATAAGGCCCGCCTGATTCTGCCCGACCTGCGCGGTTTTGGACAATCACCGGTCCCAGAAGGGACATATACCATGCGCCTAATGGCAGAAGATTTGCGGGCCCTGCTGGACACCCTGAAAATTGATAAAGTAGTGTTGGCGGGGCATTCCATGGGCGGTTACGTCAGCCTGGCGTTTGCCCAGGCTTACCCCCACCGGCTGGCGGGATTGGCCCTGATCTCCACCCAGGCCGCGGCCGATAACCCTGAGGCGCGGGCTTCACGTGAAAAAACCGTTGAGGAAGTCAAGCGGCGCGGGTTAAAAACTCTCGCTGACGGGATGGCCCCGCACCTGACTTGCCAGCCTGCGCTGGTCGAACCCCTGCGCAAGCTGATCATGAAAGCAAAACCTCTTGGGGTTATTGGCTCACTAAAAGGGATGGCGGAACGTCCCAATGCCCAGGAATGGCTTCCGAGCATCACGGTTCCCACCGTGGTCATTGCCGGCAGCGAGGATGCTATCATTCCAATAGAACGGCCCAGGCTGATGGCTCAGCTCCTGGGGCGGGCCTGGTTGGTGGAAACAGCAAATGCCGGTCATATGCCCATGATGGAACAACCCCAGGCCGTTGCAAATGCTATCCTTCAGTTAATTTCTTCTTTTTAACAAAACCTTCGCCAAAATTCGGGAGATCTCCCAACAAAATCATGAGTGACCAGCGGGGAGAGACAAAAATGAAGTCTATATATGGCGCATATTTTGACTAATTGGGATTTACCGCCGAAGGGGTCCCCGGATTTGGGGGTGTGACCCGTAAAACGGGGTCACACCCCCAAATCCGGGATTACACACGGGGATTCCCAAAGAACCCATAATTTCTTGTCTCGCCTTTACGAAAATGATCAGGCATTAATTGGCAAGGTATTGTTTTAAATGGCCTTTTTCACCAGATTTTTTTCCATTCGCCAGGCAGGCTCTTCTACATTGTGCAAGACTCCGAATTGATCGGGATAAGACCAAACCCCCGGTTCGTGCGCCACAATCCGGTAATTGCAGCGGAAATACAAGCGCTGTGCATCCACGTTTGTCTTTGCCACGTTTAAGGTTACGTATCGGAAACCGCGCTGGCACAGGTCTTTCTCAACAACCTGCAAAACCCGTGAGCCCAGTCCGGCACGGCGGAATTGGGGCTGAATGCGAAATGAATACAGGTATGCCCGCTGAAAGCCGTCCGCCAATTCAGGGCGGTCACAGATGAACTGGATGAACACCTGCCCGATAATAACCCTGGTAAAGCATCCAGGATCTTCGACCCTAGAAAAGCATCCAGGATCTTCGACGGAACCATTCAATTCTGCCACCCACAGTACGGCTGTAC
>DAIQPZ010000228.1:0-3662 GCA_036787065.1 Anaerolineaceae bacterium | reverse complement strand
GTTGCCCTGGACATATTGGATAATCTATTGGTGCTGGGGAGCTGTGGAGATCACAGCCTACCCCCGAATTCAAGATTTGATGGGCTTTTGCCCGCTCGAAGCCACGCTGGTAAACCCGGTTTACCACCAGGGCATCGTACACATCCGCCACGGTAACGTTGCGCCCCTCAATCGGAATCGCTTCCCCTCGCAACCCATCGGGATATCCCTTGCCATCCCAGCGCTCGTGTGCCCTCAAACTACCGGCAACGCAAACTGCAAGAACTGTATCGGTTTGAGGATGGCGACGCCAACCAGCGGACGAATGGGCATGACTTGCCATTCTTCGACCGAGAGCGGTTCCGGCTTTTCGAGGATTCCGTCCCGAATCCAAACCTTCCCGATAACGTGAAGGCGGGCAGTCTGAGCTACCTCTTCGATTTGGGAAGAAGGCAGGCTAAGCTGCCGTGCTATCCGAATGGCCCAGGCGCAGACGCGTTCAGAATGGCCGCGGGTGGATGGAACTACGCATGTAAGCGCGTACCGCTATCAATCCGGATTCCTGATCGTCGCCGATCATTTCAAGCACAGTTCGTCATTGAGTTCAGCCTTGAAATGATCGGAGCCCTTTCGAGAAAGGTGATCCGTTGGATAAGCCACTCCGTGTGTTGTTTCTCGAAGAACGCTTACTTCTCGACAGCCTCATGAATCTTGTCATTACACCAGGAGTTGCATATCTCTGACGACACAATAGACCGCCAGCGGGGCAGGGTTTAAAAATGGCCAAACTCGTTCAGGTAGCTGAGGCACAGGCGACCTTCCAGTAGGAAACCGCGGCGGATCAACAGGTTCTCTAGTGGAAGGTATTGAAGTAGCACACCGGCCCCCTCGACAAGATGCCAGAGTTCGTTTTCTACATCGACTTCCCCAGTCAACCCATACCAGGAGTTTACCCGATGAAGTTGGCCATTCTTGGTTTCTGTGACCTCCTGGATCAACTCTGCGCATATAAGTCGGCGCGGCTCATTGGCAGGTTGGCCTTACCATTTGCAGGTTTTGCCAACAAAGACTGGTTGACACTGATCTGCCCGGATTCAAATGTAACTGCGTAGAAACTCATATATAACCGCCAGGTCCGGTAGACGGCTTCGCCCACTAACTGGGCTGCTTCGGTGTGGCGCTCTTCCAATCGACGCACCCAATTGCGCAGGGTTAGCGCGTAATGTTCGCGCAGATTTTCAACGTCGCGCACTTCGAACCCCGCCGCTTCAGCAATCAAATTGGCTTCGCTGACCGGGACCAGCTCGCCATCCGGGAAGATGTAATGTTGGGAAAAAGTACCCGGTCCCAGCACTTTGCGCTCGAAATAACTCTGTCCGGGTGTTGTGGTTGGGAAGTGACCATCCATCCCCTTGAGCAGGCCCAGATCAGCCGGCTGGCCGCGAAGGGAGATACCGTGGTTTAGAAACAGACCGCCGGGTTTGAGCAGGCGGTAAGCCTGAGAAAAGTATTCCGGCAGGTGGCTCCGGCCGACGTGCTCGAACATGCCGACGCTGGCGATCTTATCGAACGATTCATTTTCCAGGTCGCGGTAGTCCCGCAGTTCGATCTGTACCCGGTCACTCAACCCCAATCGAGCAGCCTGTTCGATAGCATACTCAGCCTGGCGCTCGCTGAGGGTGACTCCAAGCACATTCACCCCGTAGGTTTGGGCAGCCGCGCGAGCCAATCCACCCCAACCGCAGCCGATGTCCAATAGCCGCTCGCCAGGCTTCAGGCGCAGCTTGCGGCAGATGTGCTCGATTTTCTTGGTTTGGGCGGTGTCCAGATCTTCCTGCCCGGTGGGGAAATAACCACAAGAGTATTGCATCTGGCGATCCAACCATAGGGCATAGAACTCGTTACCCACGTCGTAGTGGAAACGAATGGCTTCGCGGTCTCGTTCGCGGGAATGCAGTTTCCCTTGCAAGTTCGCTGGTTTGCGCGAGATCGCGCGGGTTGGGCCGGACTTTGGCAGTCCTTGGATATCTTTGACCAGAGCGGCCACTTCCGCAGGGGTAAAGTTCCTCCCGGGCAAGGCTTCGACCATCCCAAACAAGGGGTATAAGTCGCCTTCAATGTCGAAATCGCCATAAATGTACGCTTCCCCAATTGAGAGTTCAATCGGGGGAGAAAACATGTGGCGCAGCGATCCTGGATGGTTCAACACCAGGGTAAAGGCAGGCTCCGAACCGGCAGGCAGTTCACCCTGGTCCCACAAGCGCACCGCAAAGTTGCGTGGAGGCGGGAAAATATGCTCCAGCAGCGCAATAGAACGTTCGATCACCGGGTCTGTTGACGTAATGATGGGTTGTGACATTTTTTCTCCTCAGGCGGCCCTTGCGAGTCAACCCTTTATTATGACAGCATAAATGAGCAAGAGCACCTACCCTGTTTATGAAATGAAATTACGCACCAATCCAATCGCCTGATCGGTTTTCGCAATTGATTTCAATCCATCTTTCTCGACACCAGTTAAAGCGCGGATGGCGTCGATTGTTTCAGGGACGACGATGGCCTGGTTGTAGACCTGGTAGTTGTAAAACACCTCGTTTCCCTTGACGGTCAGGCTGTCTTCCCACAGGCCGACCTCCCACATGTCTCCGCGCGGGCGTCCCAGATCCGCCATCAATTCAATCGTGCTGTTGAGCGCCACTACCCCGTCGGAGGCACGCAAGAAGGCGATGCGGGGGGCAGCGCGGAAAGCAGCCAGGACCTCCTCTTTGGAAGCCTCGCGGGTGAGTTCCACGCTCCAGGCATGCAGGTGGCTGTTGGTGTGGGCGGCTACCACGGCAATCGTGACCACATCCAACTCCGGATCGACTGTCTGTGCATCTGGGCCCTGATGGGATGGAATCGTGCGTTCGGGGACCACTGTGTTCATCACGCCGGTGTGATCCGATTCCCACGGGTCGGTAGCCCGGCGGATCAGCACCCCACGGGCCTTCTTCAGCAGTCCGGCTTTCTTCAAAGCCCCCAGTGTGCGCACGATGCTGGTGGTGTTGCAGGAGACCACACGGGTCGCATCCCGGCCCAGGGCGCTTTCGTAGTTAGCCTGCGCTACGAAGGAGTGCCCGGTCAGGCTGTGTTTCTCTCCACCCTGAAAGATGGCTTTGACACCGTGCTCGCGGTAATGCTCCAGGTTTTTGGCGCCAATGCCTTTGGGTGTACAGTCCGCGACCACATCGACCCGCTCGAGCAGGTCATCCAGGGTACCCTGCACGGGGATGCCCGAGGCTCGCATTCCATCCACCGCCTCGATGGTCGAGGCGAACACCGGGTAGCCCTTCTCAACCGCTACCTTGATGCGCCAGTCACTGACCACATCAGCAATGCCGACCAGTTGCATATCGTCCTGGGCAGCGACTGCGTCGGTGACACGTTTCCCGATCACGCCATAACCGTTCAACACAACTCGTATTTTAGAAATGGACATTTTAAATCCTCCTGGTAAAAAATGTTTAATCAAAAGTATATCTATTCCAGGGTCCCTTCGCAAGTGTGGATTTGCTTTATTTCAGCCGAGCTATATGGCTTATTTGCCGGACTAATTTTTCTTTGCACAGGCTTATGGCTCGTTTAAATAACTTTGTTGCGACCCAGTCCAATTATCCGGCTGACTCTGCCAATCCGGTTGGCGAACA
>DAIQPZ010000077.1:0-11633 GCA_036787065.1 Anaerolineaceae bacterium | reverse complement strand
GTTGAGAAAACCGTCGTTCAGCAGCAAATCATTACAGCCACCCCCGTACCCAAGAAGCTGATTGAATTCGGCGGATTTTATCCAGCCGATTCACCCTGGGGCAAGTCCATCCGCCTGGTGGGCGCCCAGGTCGAGAAAGACAATCCCCAGTGCACCTTCAAATACAGCGAGTATCCCGGCACCGACGGGGCCACAGCCATGGACCTGCGCGCTAAGGACGGCAACCCGGTTGACGTAGCAGGCGGCGGTATTGGCAACAATGGCTCAGACCCGGCGTTGATTCAAAAACAGTGGGCTGAAGGCCTGGTCTATGACCTGGCGAAGGATATGAAGACCCCGTCCTATGGGCAAACCAGCGGCGCATGGATGGATACCTTTAACGGCGCAGCCAAGACCATGATGGTGACGGCTGGCGGCAAGATCGGCACGGTTCCCTACATGCAGACCCAGATCATCATGTACTACAACACCGATCTTTACACCAAGTACAACCTCACCCCTCCCAAGACCTGGGATGACTTTATGGCTAACTGCGACACCTTGAAAAAGAACAAGGTGGCCTGCGTTGGCGGCGGCGGCTTCAACGGTTACATCGGGTACTGGTACGATATGATCCTGTTCCGCCTGATGGGCAATGACAAGCAGTTCGCTCTCTACAACCGCACTGACCCCACCCTCAAATGGACGGATGCCGAACCCATCAAGGCTGCCCAAATGCTGACCGACATGATCAATAAGGGCTACACCACCGATGGTTTCGTCGGTGGCGATTTCACCGCCCAGCAGGTGGCTTATTTTACCGGCAAGGCTGCCCATATCTTTATTGGAACCTGGCTGATGGGTGAAATGAAGGATTCAGTTCCCAAGGAATTCCACCAGGCGGTTACCTTCTTCCCAACCATCACAGGATACGAAGACAAGACCCCTTATGAAGCCGCATTTGGCTTCTTGAACGCCTGGCAAATTAACAACACCGGGGCCAAGACCAAGGACACGCACAGCACCGACTGCGCCATCACGTTTGTGAAAGCCATGACCAGCAAAGACAACGAGTTGGTTATGAGCAACGGTGACAACCTGGATTACATAACCACCGTCATCGGCGGGCAAGGCAAGAGCGCCATCGCGGGCATTGGCGACCTGCTCGATAAGATGAAGCTGTGGTTCCCTGCCGTCCAAAACGTGGCAGCAACCTCGCCCGAGCTCCAGAGCAAGTATTGGGATAATGTTACCAGGCTGGCATCCGGCGCATTGACCCCTGAGACCTTTGGCGCCCAGATGCAGAAAGACTGGGACGACGTCTTCAGCCGCCTGAAGAAATAAGCTCCTCACCTCATTTCAGATCTGTTTGGTGTTTTTCGGCGGCGAAAGCCGCCGAAAAACAACCTCGAGGCGCTCCCCATGCTTCAAAAAGAACTGCGTAAACTGATCCTGATTTTTGTCGTCCCGCCCATTCTTGCCTGGATGATTCTGAATATCTATCCCATGGTATCGGCGTTTTATTGGGCCATGACTGACTATGATGGCGTCACCACCTCTTCCCAAGTTTTCACTGGAATTGAAAATTACCGGCTGTTGATGAACGATACCCGCTGGTGGGACTCAATGGGCAACACCTTCATCATGGGCGCCGGATTGATTGTTACTATCTTACCAATCAGTCTTTTATTTGCTGTTTTAATTACCAACACGGTGAAAGGGCAGGGGTTTTTCAAAACCTTCGTCTATTTACCATCCATCCTGCCCATCGTAATCACTGCCCTCTTGTGGGTCTTCATTTTGGACCCCACCGTTGGCCTGTTGGGAGGGGCCGTCGATGGCCTCGGGGCACGCGACCAGCTCAAGGAGCTGCTGGGGGTAAATAACCTTAATTTCATCGGTAACCCCAACCTGGCGCGCTGGACAGTCATTTTTGTCAGCCTGTGGGCCGCGGTGGGCGGCTACACTATTTATTTTATGGCCGGCCTTTCGCGCATCCCCACCGAGCTGTACGACGCCGCAAAAATGGACGGCGCCCAGGGCTGGCCAATGTTCTGGCAGATCACCTTTCCCCTGCTTTACCCCGTGGTCCAGACCATCACCTTGCTGTTGATTATAAATTCCTTGCAAAACTTCGCCTTTATCTACGTTTTGAGCGGCGGTACCCCTGGCTCAGCCACTCAGGTCATGTCCACCTATATTTACCGGACGGCCTTTACTGACCACCGCTTCGGCTACGCCACTGCCCTGGGCACAATCATGATGATGGCGGTTTTGGTC
Source organism: Anaerolineaceae bacterium (assembly GCA_036787065.1). Classification (GTDB taxonomy): domain Bacteria; phylum Chloroflexota; class Anaerolineae; order Anaerolineales; family Anaerolineaceae; genus JAJYIW01. The sequence continues at coordinate 9,374 of DAIQPZ010000077.1, read as the reverse complement.
TTCACCGTAACTACGCGGCAGCTTTCCAGGCGCGAAGTCATCCAGTATTGATCCGCAGCGAGGCAGCATGAGCACTTTGACCCTTGATTCCGCCAATAACCTTGAGCAGAAACGCAAGCGCCGGGCCCGCCGCGACCGCAGGATGCGCTTTTTCCGCAGCCTCCCGTCTTACATAATTCTGGGTTCTTTCTGCCTGTCAGCCGTTTTCGCACTGGTCTGGGCCTTATCCGTTTCTCTGCGCACCGGCCAGGATTTTTTTACCAACGGCGCCTGGGCCTTTCCAAATCCGGTGACCACCAATAACTATGAGGCCGCCTGGCAGCAGATGCGGGTGGGCCAGTATTTCCTGAACTCGGTGTTTTATAGTTCGGTTGGCACCCTTGGGGCAATATTAATCGCCGCCGCTCTTTCCTACGTAATCGCTCGGGTCAAGTTCAAAGCCGGTCGCTTCATCTATTTTGGCTTCCTCTTCCTCATGATGTGGCCTGGCTGGGTATCGCTGGTGCCCAGTTACATGTGGATGCGCACCCTCGGCCTGCTCGACACCTACTGGGTGCTGTTTTTCGGCTATTGGCTGGGCAGCTTGCCCTTCAACTGCTTCTTACTGATCAATTTCTTCGAGACCCTGCCTATCGAGCTGGAAGAAGCCGCCCTGATGGACGGAGCGAACGCCTGGCAGATCTATTGGGAAGTCATGTTCCCTCTGGCCCGCCCAGGCGTGGTGACGATTGGCATTTTCACCTTCATGAACATCTGGAACGACTTTTTCTCACCCCTCATCTATTTGCAGGATCCGGCCAAATACCCACTGGCGCTCGGCTTGCAGCTCCTTTCGGTCAACGCCACCTACGGCTCCGACCATCCCAAGCTGTTTGCTGGCATGATCATTTTCATTATTCCCATCCTGATCATCTACTTCCTGCTGAAAGACCGCATTACCGAAGGCCTGACGATGGGAGCGATCAAGGGTTAACCGCTTTCAGGAGATGCCTATGCCCTCCATCCACCTTAAAGCCCACCGGCTGCTCGACCACCGCGTCACCGCTGACCAGCACAATCAGCTTCTGTCCACTACGTTCTTGGACCTAATTTTTGGATAGGTTTCAGGCTCTATCCTGCCAGGTACAAACCTTGACTAGACAATATATAAAAGGTAGAATTGAAACTTCCCAATATAAATAAAGGTGCTTATGGCTGCCAATTCCATTTCAGGCCCGAAAATTTACCGTTTTATTGTGCAGGGGAATGCGGCCCGAGATCCTCGCTCGGCAGCCTTTCTAAAAGATGCCCATGCCCTGGGTCTGAATTCAATCAGTCAGATCGCCTGCCTTGACCTTTACTTTATTCATGGCAGTTGTTCGCATGTTCAATTAGAGCTGCTTGCCCACCAGCTTTTACATGATCCGGTTACCCAGACCATCCAGTGGCAGTCGATTGCATGTGTGGTAGAACCCGTTGACCGCTCGCCAACAGATAGCTGGCTGATTGAGGTGGCTTTACGTCCTGGTGTCACCGACCCGGTTGCGGAACAAATCCTGCGCGCCTCTCATATCCTTGAAATCCACGATATAAATGCTGCCTCTACCGGGCAGCGTTTTGTCATAAAGGGAGAAGGATTATCGCCTGAGGACCTGCACCGGCTGGCTGTGCGGCTGTTATGTAACCCGGTCATCCAGTATTATACCCTGGGCGAGATTACGCCTTCCTTTCCTGTCCCGGCGGAATCTTCCAGCGTGATTGAGGCCATCCCCATTCGAGATTTGGAAGATGACAAGCTCTTAATACTTTCGTCTCAACGGCGCGCCGCCCTGGATCTCACCGAAATGCAAGCCATCCGCGCCTACTGCCGGTCTGAGCAGCGCGACTTGACTGACGTTGAATTTGAAATGATCGCTCAAACCTGGAGCGAACACTGCTGTCACAAGACTTTTAAAGCCTGTATTGCGGTGGAAGGCCAGGCTCCCGGTTTTATCGATAATCTGTTCAAGCATACTATCCAGGCAGCTACGCGACAGATCCAGGCTCCCTGGGTGCGCTCGGCTTTCACCGATAACGCCGGTATTATCGATTTTGACGGTTTGAATGAAATATCTTTCAAGGTGGAAACCCATAATCACCCCTCGGCCATCGAGCCGTTTGGCGGCGCCAATACCGGCATTGGGGGGGTCATCCGGGACGTGATTGGTGTATCGGCTCGCCCGATCGCCGCCACGGATGTGCTCTGTTTTGGCCCTACCACAATGAGCTTCGCCAGTTTGCCAGAGGGGGTGCTGCACCCGCGGCGCATCGCTTCTGGTGTGGTTGCCGGGATTCAAGATTACGGAAATAAAATCGGTATTCCAACCGTCTCCGGTGCAATCCTTTATGATGCCGGCTTTATTTCTAACCCGCTTGTTTTTTGCGGCTGCGTGGGTATCGCCCCGCTCGATGCCCATCCACGCCGGGCACAAGTTGGCGATCGAATTATCGTGATCGGCGGGCGTACCGGACGGGACGGCTTGCGAGGAGCCACTTTCTCGTCGATGACCATGGATGCCCAGACTGGCGAGGTGGCCGGCGCATCTGTGCAGATTGGCGAGCCAATTGTCGAAAAAGGTCTTATCGATGTGACCCTGATTGCCCGTGATCGCCAACTATATCACGCCATTACGGATTGTGGAGCCGGGGGCCTATCTTCGGCTGTGGGTGAAATGGTCAGTAAAATGGGGGGAGTGGTCCAAATAGAGCACATCCTGCTCAAATACCCTGGCCTGGCTCCCTGGGAGATCTGGCTTTCTGAGGCCCAGGAGCGTATGGTGCTGGCGGTTCCTCCCGAGGCCCTGATAGAACTCCGAAATCTCTGCGACCTGTATGAGGTCGAGATGACCGATATTGGCGAGTTTACCGGTACCGGCCGGATGGTTGTCCGTAATGGAGAGCAAACGGTGCTCGACCTGGACAATCACTTCCTTCATGAAGGGATACCCCAGCGCCGTTTGAATGCGGTTCTTCCAACACCATTAATGGTGGCAGGCAGCTGCGGAGAACTGGTGATGCCCGCAGATTTTTCTTACGACCAGGCCCTCTTAAATCTGCTTGGGCATCCTGATATCGCTTCCAAGGAAAACGTCATCCGGCTCTATGACCATGAAGTTCAGGGGGGGACACTGGTCAAGCCGCTAACCGGGCCATATAACGATGGACCTTCCGATGCCTGTGCCATCCGGCCGATAGGGACCCTGGGACGCCAGGCCATTGTGCTCTCGGCAGGGATCAACCCTGAATATGGCAAGCTGGACCCGTACCAGATGTCCATTAATGTCATGGATGAAGCCCTGCGCAATGCAGTCGCCGTTGGGGCAGATCCAGGCCATACGGCTATCTTGGACAACTTCTGCTGGGGAGACCCACTCAAACCGCATATTTTGGGAGAACTGGTGGCTGCGGCATATGGGTGCCGGGACGGAGCAGTGGCCTATCAAATACCGTTCATCTCTGGCAAAGATTCATTCAACAATGAATACCTGGGTACGGATGGGAAACGTCATGCCATCCCACCTACACTGCTGATCTCGGGGATTGGTCTCCTAGAGGATTGGACCTGTGCGGTCACGATGGATCTCAAGGAAACCGGGAACCGGCTCTACCTGGTCGGTATATTCGAGCCCACATTGGGCGGCAGTCACTTTAATTTGGTCGCCGTTAAAGGTTCTACGGACGGTGTCCCCGGCTGCCACCCTGCGGAAACCCTGGCACATTACCGGGCGCTGCACTCCGCTATGCAGGCTCACCTGGTTCGCGCCTGCCACGACCTGAGCGAGGGTGGTTTAAGTGTGGCAGCCGCCGAAATGTGTATCGGCGGCAGGTTGGGATTGGACCTGACGTTGCCGGGGCCCGACACTCTGCGCGCCTGCTTTGGCGAAACAACCGGCTGCTTGCTTGTTGAGGTGAGAGGGGCCGACGCCCATGCTTTTGAGTCTTATTTCAATGGCCTACGCTGCCTGCAAATTGGCGTCGTCAGCCCGGATGCGCTGCTCAAGATCAGTTATAGTCAGCAAAAACTGGTTGACCTGCCCATAGATGGGCTGCTGGCCGCCTGGCGCCCTGAATGGGATTGAGGATTGAATGCAATGCTGCCTAGAGCCCTGATTGTGTTAGCCACCGGTACGAACCGAGACCGCGATACCGCCCAGGCGCTGGAACTTGCCGGGGCAACGGCTGAAATCGTGCCTTTGAAACATCTGCGCTGGAACACCCAATCCTGGCGAGACTTCCAGATGCTGGTCCTTGCCGGCGGTTTTTCTTATGCCGATGCGTTGGGCGCCGGGAAACTGCTGGCTTTGGATCTGCTGCATTACTTTTCCGACCAGCTAACCGAGTTTGTGATCGGCGGCAAGCCAGTGATTGGCATTTGCAACGGGTTCCAGGCGCTGGTTAAGGCCGGGATTTTACCTTACCCCGCTCGTAACCTCAGCCAACCGCCAGCTACACTCACCTTCAACCAGCGTGGTCATTTCGAATGCCGCTGGGTTACGATCAAACCGGTCTCACAGGTGTGTATATGGACGCGCGGACTGGTTGAATTGATCGATTGCCCGGTTGCACATGGCGAAGGCAATTTTGTCGTGAAAGATCTTAACGTCGTTCAGGAATTAAATGCCTCCGGCCAGATCGCCCTGGTCTATACCCTGCCGGATGGCAGCCCAGCCGCAGGCGTATACCCTTATAACCCCAACGGCTCCATCCTGGATATTGCTGGCATCTGTAACCCAGCAGGCAACGTGCTTGGGCTGATGCCCCATCTTGAAGACAATGTTTTGGCATTCCAACACCCTGGCTGGACGCGTCAGGCAGGCAATTCTGGCTTGCCCTTATTTCAAAATGGTGTCCGTTATGCTCAAGAATTGTAGGAAAATCCATCCATGATCGATTTCGACACCCTTATTCAACGAGTGCCAGACGCCTTTGGAGGCAGTTCTCTGCCGCTGGCAAATCCTCATTCTGGTAAAGTCCGCGATTGGTTCGATCTTCCCGGCGGCAGGCGCCTGATCGTTACCTCTGACCGTCTTTCGGCATTCGATCGCATCCTGGCTACAGTCCCTTATAAAGGGCAGGTGCTTAACCAGCTTTCTGCCTGGTGGTTCGAACAGACGCGTCCCATCATTGCCAACCATATGCTGGCTGTCCCGGATCCAAATACTATGCTGGTCGTGAAAGTTGAGCCATTCCCGGTTGAAGTGATCGTGCGCGGATACATAACTGGGGTCACTTCGACTGCGCTGTGGCATCGCTACGAGCTCGGTGAACGTGAGATCTACGGTTACAGTTTTCCCGAAGGTTTGCGTAAAAACCAAGTTCTACAGCAGCCGATCATCACCCCCACCACCAAAGGAGGCCCTACTGGACACGATGAACGCCTGACCTGCAAGCAGGTCACCCAACTGAGGCTGCTTGATCCCCAGACGTGGGATAAGGTACAAGGCGCTGCGCTTGGCCTGTTCAAGAAGGGGCAGGAGATTGCAGCCCAGGCAGGCATTATCCTGGTGGATACCAAGTACGAATTTGGCCGCGCGCCGGATGGACAGATTTTACTGATCGACGAGGTCCACACCCCTGATTCCTCACGCTTTTGGAAAGCCAGCAGTTACCAGGAACGTTTCGAGAAAGGTGAAGAAGCGGACAATTTCGACAAAGAGTTCATTCGCCTGGCGTATGTCGAGCGCGGCTATCGTGGAGAAGGCGAGCCGCCTGTTATGCCCAGGGATTTATGGGCCTTTGCCAGCCAGCGTTACATCGATATTTTTGAGCGATTATCCGGCGAGACTTTTATCCCGGGTAGTTACCCGGTTGAGCCGCGCCTCGAAGAAAATTTGAAGAAAGCAAACCTGCTATGAAAATTCCCCTTCTGGTTATTTTAATGGGCTCAAAAGCAGATTCCGCCCACTGCCAGAAAATTGCTGAGGCAGCCCAACAGTTTGGGTTGGAAGTTGTCCAGCGCATCGGTTCGGCGCATAAAACCCCGGCGCACGTCCTCAAAATGCTGGCTGAATATGAAACAGGATCGCGGCCCGTCGTGTATATCACCGTCGCCGGGCGAAGCAACGCCCTGTCTGGTTTTGTGGATGGGGCGGTCAGCACCCCGGTAATTGCCTGCCCCCCGCCGGCTGAAGCCTTTGGCGGCGCAGACATCTTTTCCTCTTTGCGGATGCCTTCAGGGGTTGCACCCGCCCTATTGTTAGAGCCTGCCAACGCTGCCCTCTGCGCGGCAAAGATCTTTGCCATATACGATCCTGCCATCCGTGAGCGAGTCCGGGCGTTCCAGCAGGAGCTGGCACAAAAGGTTAGAAATGATGACGCCAATCAAAATACCTGATACTTTCGCTCTCCTGCAAGACGACCATCCCCAGGAAGAATGCGGCGTAATCGGGGTCTTTGCCCCGAATGAGGATGTCGCCCGCATGGCCTTCTTTGGTTTATTCGCGCTGCAGCATCGCGGCCAGGAAGCGGCCGGTATTGCGGTTTCAAATGGCAGTTTTATCCGTATGCATAAAGATATGGGCCTGGTTTCCCAGGTGTTTACTCCAATCCACCTCGCGCCCTTGCAAGGTGATTATGCCATCGGGCATAACCGATATTCCACCACGGGATCCTCTTCCATGCGGAATGTCCAACCCTTTCTCGTTGATACACGCTTCGGGTCGGTGGCGGCAGCTCACAACGGCAACCTGGTCAATTCGGCCGAACTACGCCAGGAGCTGTTGGAAAATGGCGTGGGTCTCTCGTCTTCTTCAGATACAGAGATCATCGTCCAAACGCTGGCGAGCTCCAGTGGCAATGACTGGTTCGAGCGATTGAAGAATGCCATGAAAAAATGGATAGGAGCTTTTTCCCTGGTGATTCTGACCCGCAGCGAAGTCTTCGCGGTGCGTGATCCGTGGGGTTTTAGACCGTTGAGCGTGGGTATGCTGCCTTCGGGCGGGCACGTAGTGGCGTCAGAATCGGGCGCCCTGAGCACCCTCGGATGTGTAGGTATCCGCGAAGTCCAGCCGGGTGAGATCATCGCCCTGAGCGACAACGCTTTGCGCGTTTGCCAGGCACTCAAACCGGTTGAACCTTCTGCCTTTTGCACTTTTGAGCATATTTATTTCTCTCGACCGGATAACTTTTGGGACGGGCGCAGTGTCAACCAGGTCCGGCAGAACCTGGGTGTGCGGCTTGCCATCGAAGCGCCGGTGGAGGCAGACGTGGTCATACCGGTACCCGATTCTTCCAACCCGGCAGCAATCGGTTATTCTATGGCGTCCGGCATCCCATATAACGACGGCTTTGTTAAAAATCGTTATATTGGGCGGACTTTCATCGAGCCTACCGATTCGCTGCGCAAGAAGGGCGTCGCACTTAAATTCAATGTCATCGCTGAGAATGTATGTAACAAGCGCGTGGTTATGATCGACGACAGTATCGTACGCGGTAACACGACCGGCCCACTGATACATTTGCTGCAGGATGCCGGGGCGAAAGAGGTGCATGTGCGGATTACCTGCCCGCCAATTACCCATCCCTGTTTCATGGGCGTGGATATGGGTACTTATGAGGAACTGATTGCCCATAACCGGAGTGTGGCGGAAATTCAAGCTCATATTGGCGCCGACTCGCTCTATTATCTTTCGTTGGAAGGCATGATGAAGGCGATTGGACGCAGCGATGGATACTGCAATGCCTGCTTCACGGGGAATTACCCGATTGAAATTGGCCCTAATCGGGTCAAGGCCTGTTTTGAATAATCCATTGTAAATGTCTGTGCGCCTGAGAGATAGGAGACACCCTTGAAAATACTGGTTGTTGGTTCTGGTGGGCGCGAACATGCGATTGCCTGGAAACTCAGCCTGTCGCCGCGCAGCAAGCATCTTTGGATAGCTCCTGGTAATCCGGGTACAGCTCAAATAGGCGATAATATTCCAATTTCGGCGAATAACGTGCCTGCGCTGGTAGATTTTGCCCGGGAGAACCAGGTTGAGCTGGTGGTGATTGGCCCTGAGACGTCCCTGGCAGTTGGTTTGAGCGACGCGCTGGCATCGACCGGGATTGCAGTGTTTGGCCCGTCCCAGGCCGCAGCCCAAATCGAAACATCCAAATCATTCGCGAAGCAGTTCATGCAGCGCCACGGAATTCCCACGGCGCGCTTTGCGGTTTTCAAACAGTTTGAACTAGCTTTGAAGTACCTAGATGGGTTAGATTACCCTGTGGTCATCAAGGCGTCTGGCCTGGCTGCTGGGAAAGGGGTGGTGCTCCCCGGAGGGAAAGACGAAGCCCGCCGGGTCTTACACGCCATCCTGGTTGAAGACCAGTTCGGCCAGGCAGGTGAAGAAGTAATCATTGAAGAACGGCTTGAAGGTGAAGAAGTTTCCTTGCTGGCCTTCACGGACGGAAGGGCAATCTCCGTAATGCCGCCGGCCCAGGATCACAAACGCCTGCTGGATGGAGACGGGGGGCCCAATACAGGGGGAATGGGCGCATACGCCCCTGCGCAAATATACCCATCCGAGATGCAAACTCGCCTTTTGAATGAAGTCCTCCGGCCCGCAGTGGATGGCTTGCGAGCCGAAGGGATGCCCTTCGCAGGTGTGCTGTATGCCGGGTTGATCTTCACCCGTGACGGTCCCCAGGTTTTAGAGTTTAACGCCCGTTTCGGCGACCCGGAGACCCAGGTCATTTTGCCTCTCCTTGAAACTGATCTGCTAGAAATATGTGATGCCTGCGCCCATGGTGAGCTGTCCGGCGTACCTGTGCGCTGGAAAAACCGCTCTGCCGTTTGTGTAGTCATGGCCTCCGCAGGTTACCCAGAAACTTCTTCGCTGCCTGCCCCGGTATATGGACTGGACGATCTTCCGAACGGCAGCCTGGTTTTCCATGCCGGCACAGGTATAAAGGAAGGTCAAATCCTTGCCATTGGCGGGCGGGTGCTGGGGATCACCTGCATAGGGGAAGAACTGCCGCAGGCAGTCAGCGCCGCTTACGCAACGGTCGCGCATATAAATTTCCTGGGCGCCCAATACCGCAAAGACATTGCTCACAAGGCGCTGGGTGTACCGGTTTCTTTATACCAGGGCGCGGGGGTAAACATCGATGCAGGAAATCGCGCCGTCGACCTTATGCGCGCAGCGGTCAGTTCTACTTATGATAGACGTGTTCTGGCAGGTATCGGCGCTTTTGGCGGCTTGTTTGATGCAGGTGAGCTGAAGGGGATGCGCAGCCCAGTGCTGGTGGCTTCTACGGATGGGGTCGGCACCAAGGTAAAGCTGGCTGCCAGCCTGGGCCGGTATCGCGGGATCGGGTTGGATATTGTTAACCACTGTATCAACGACATCCTTGTGCAAGGCGCCCGTCCCCTGTTC
>DAIQPZ010000227.1:0-3767 GCA_036787065.1 Anaerolineaceae bacterium | reverse complement strand
ACAATCGAATCGGAAGACGCCTGCGACGCGGTTGCGGTGGCCATCTGCCATGCCCTCAGCACGAGTTTGGGTCTGTCGGCCAAAATCAAGTGGCCAAACGACGTCCTATTAAATGAGCACAAAGTCGCCGGGATCCTGGTGGAAAATGTCTGGACCGGCAGCGACTTACAGGCCGTGGTGATCGGCATCGGTATCAATGTGAGCCCCTTAGCAATTCCAGATCCCTCCGAGCTGATGTTTCCTGCCACCAGCCTTGAATCGATCCTGGGCCAGCCTGTCGAGCGTTGGTCGATTTTACACCAAATCCTGGCCAGCCTGATTGAGTGGCGTCCACGCCTGGCATCGCCCGAGTTTCAGCGTACCTGGGAAAACCACCTGGCATTTAAAGATCAATGGGTGCGAATATCTGGCAGCCTTGGCCCCGACCAAATTGGCCAGATCACCGGACTTGATCCGGATGGCAGCTTGCGCCTGCGCAGCTCATCGGGCAGCCAGTTTACCGTTAGTGCCGGGGATGTTTCCCTTCGTCCGGCAGGTGAGGTATAATTATTGGGTTACTAAAGGAGTAACTGCTCAAGCACCTGTGAAAAAGACCCGAATTTTAGGCAGGTTTCTTCGCACGGCTGAGCAGTTACCTAAAGGATTATCAATTTGCGTCTGGGTCAGACGCTGAATATTCTTGGGAGGATGATTATGTTAGATGATTTGCGTGATTCGGCCAGCCAGTCTCCTTTTTTTCAAGAAGATCAAACTCCGCCTGAGCAAAACGATAACGGAAGTAAAAAAGGACGGTCAGACGGCAGATTTCTGGGCATGTCCCCGGCACAGCGTTTTATGCTGGCATTAATGCTCTTCATGATGGTCTGCGTCGTGGGTTCCTTTCTCCTGGTGGCCTTGGAAAAAGTGGTCCCGGCCATTTTCTAATAAAATCCAAACAAGAGTAACTTCTCAATCATTAGGGGGTGCGGGGTGTTTTGGGCGTGCTTCGCACGCCCAAAACACCCCGCACCCCTCTTTATTGAGGAGTTACAAACAAGACCCTTAAAAATAAACAGGGTTGCGCAAACGACACGCGCAACCCTGTTTTTGTTATCTCAGGTTAATTCTTCACCCACAATCCGCGCGACAGAGGCCACGCTATCGTCCTTGTCTAAATTGATCACGCGGAAACCGCGGGTGGTGCGCCCGCTGGTTGAAATGGCATTCACCCTTAGCCTTAAGACAATCCCGCTGCTCGAAATGAGGGTTACCTCATCCTTTTCCTGGACCACGCGCGACACCACCAGCTTGCCGGTCTTTTCCATACTCTTCTGATCAGCAGTGAGCACCCCCCCCGTGGCGCGGCCTTTTACCGGGTATTCATCCAAGGCTACGCGCTTGCCGTACCCAAGCGCGGTGACCACCAGTAAAAATCCACCCGGCTCAACCACTTCCATGGAAGCCACCCGGTCACCCTGGTGCAGCTTGATCCCGGTGACACCACTCGCCTGGCGCCCCATCGGGCGGATCTCTTTTTCTGAAGTGCGCAGCGCTTTACCTTGCGCGGTCACAAAGATGACGTCGTCTTTACCACTCGTCAGGCCCACCCAACCCAGCTCATCCTTAGGCCCAAGCGACATGGCGATCAGGCCAGAGGGACGGACGTTGGTAAATTCTGAGAGCGGCATACGCTTGACCCTGCCAGAAGCTGTCGCCAGTACCAGATAACTGGAGGCGTTGAAATCGGGTACGGCCACCGCGGCGGTGATCCGTTCACCCCCGTCCAGTGAAAGCACATTGACCAGGGGAATACCGCGGTCCGTGCGGTTGGCATCTGGGATCTGGTACGCTTTTTCCGCATACACTTTGCCACGGTCAGAGAAGAATAAAACGGATTGCAGCGTACGCGCCGGCAAGAAGATGGTCACTACATCTTCCTCTTTGACGGCCTGGCCGGTCACCCCACGCCCACCCCGTCCTTGAGTGCGGTAGGTAGTAGCCGCCACCCGTTTGATATAACCCCGTTGGGTCATGGTGATCAACACGGGCTCGTCGGCGACCAGATCTTCTTCTTTAAAATCTCCACTGGCTTCCGGCGATATGCGCGTACGCCTTTCGTCGCCGTATTTTTCGGCCATCTTGTTCAGGTCGTCCCGGATCACATCCAGGATCTTTTTAGGACTTTGCAGCAGGTCTTCCAGGTAGGCAATGTCACTCATCATTTCACGGTGCTCATCCTCAATTTTCTGGCGTTCCAGGGCCGCCAGACGGCGCAACTGAAGATCGAGAATAGCCTGGGCTTGCAGCGCCGACAGGTTGAACCGGCTGACCAGTCGTTCCTTGGCCTGTTCGGCATCCATCGCCTGGCGAATGGTCTGGATCACATCATCCAGATTGGCCAGGGCGATCAACAAACCTTCCAAGACGTGCGCTCGCGCCCTGGCTTTATCCAGCTCAAATTGGGAGCGGCGTGTGATCACCTGTTGGCGGTGTTCGATGAAGACCTGCAAGGCTTTCTTTAGGGCAAGATGACGAGGTTGGCCATCCACCAGCGCCAAAAGGTTGACGCCAAATGTGGATTGCAGGGCCGTGTATTTATAAAGCTGGTTGAGCACCTTTTTGGGCTGCGCGTTGCGCTTGAGCTCGATCACGATGCTCATCCCGCGCCGGTCCGATTCGTCGCGCAGGTCCGAAATCGCATCGATCCGATCCTCACGCACCAGCTCAGCAATGCGCTCGATCAGGGTGGATTTGTTCACCTGGTAAGGAATCTCGGTGACGACAATGGCAAAACGCCCGCCGCCGTGCAGCTCCTCTATGTGCGCCACACCACGCACCACCAGGCGGCCACGCCCGGTACTGTAAGCCTGGCGGATGCCATCTTGCCCGACAATTATGCCACCCGTCGGGAAATCGGGCCCGGTCATGTGCGTCATCAGCTCGTCTACCGTCACGTCATCGATTGTGTCAAAGTGGTCGATGACGCAATTCAACGCCGCCACCACCTCGCGCAAGTTGTGCGGCGGGATGTTGGTGGCCATCCCAACGGCAATCCCCGTCGCGCCGTTTAGGAGCAGGTTGGGCAGGCGCGCGGGCAGCACTTCAGGCTCCTGCAAAGAACCGTCAAAATTATCGGTAAAATTGACCGTAGCCTTATCGATATCGGCCAGCATCTCCTCCGCCATGGGTGAAAGACGCGCCTCTGTATAGCGCATGGCAGCCGGTGAGTCACCATCTACCGAGCCAAAGTTTCCCTGCCCATCCACCAGCATATAACGCATCGAGAAATCCTGCGCCATCCGTGCCATGGCGTCATAAACCGCCATATCACCGTGTGGGTGGTATTTACCCAACACTTCGCCCACAATACGAGCAGACTTTTTATAGGAGGAATTAACCCGGATGCCCATGTCGTGCATAGCATACAAAATACGCCGGTGCACGGGTTTTAATCCGTCGCGCGCATCCGGAAGGGCGCGTGCGACAATGACGCTCATCGCATAATCCAGATACGCGGTGCGCATCTGGTTGTCGATGTCTACTGGTTGAATCGTACCGATGTCCATTAAAATAAATCCTTTACCTGGTCAGGCATACAAACCTGAAACATCCAAAAAATGTAACTTCTCAATCATTAGGGGGAAGCGGGGTGTTTTGGGCGTGCGAAGCACGCCCAAAACACCCCACACCCCTAATGATCGAGGTGATACCAAAAAATGTCTTTTCTGTCAACCGGCAGTTTCCCGCCAAAAACCGCTCATCAGGAATTTCCGTGGTAAATCACACCA
>DAIQPZ010000226.1:0-3784 GCA_036787065.1 Anaerolineaceae bacterium | reverse complement strand
CGGCAGTTTCCCGCCAAAAACCGCTCATCAGGAATTTCCGTGGTAAATCACACCATTCCAAGGGATATCCTGAAGAACCGCAATAGCAATTATACCGCATCGAAAAATCTAAGCTATAATTCCCCTATTATGAATTACCGCCGTTTTAATTTCATAGGATTGATCTTGCTCCTTGGCCTTACCAGTTGTGCGCCAGCCCAAACCAATCCCAACCCGGGCGCTTCTGCTGCGGCGGCGTATATCCAAAACAAAGGCTCAGATACCATGGTCAACCTGGCCCTGGCATGGGCCGAGCGTTACCAGAATACGCACCCTTCCGTGCGCATCTCCGTCACCGGCGGCGGGTCTGGGACCGGTCTGGCTGCCCTGATTAATGGCACGGTGGACATCTGCAATGCATCCCGGCAGATCACGCAGGATGAGATTAAACAGGCCAAGGCTAACGGGATCGACCCGGTCGAGTTCGTCGTTTCACGGGATGCGATTGCCGTGGTGGTCAATCCCACCAATCCGGTCAAACAGCTCACCCTGCAGCAGATTTCCGACATCTATACGGATAAAATCCATAACTGGTCCGAACTGGGTGGAGAAAACCGGCCTATCGTGCGCTTATCGCGCGAAACCAATTCAGGCACGCACGTTTATTTCCTGGATACGGTGATCCGCCTGGGCCAGAGCAACAACAAGGAGATATTCTCAGCAGACACTTTGCTCTTGCCCTCCTCGGAAGGCATCATTGCCGAGGTAAGCGATAACCCGAACGCCATTGGTTACGATGGCCTGGGTTACATTACCCCGGACGTCAAAAAATTGGCGGTCGCCAAAGATCCAAAAAACGGTTATATCCTGCCGACCATCGATACGGTCACCCAGGGCACCTACCCAATTGCCCGGCAACTGTTTATGTACACCAAAGGTAAGCCAACCGGCGCCATAAAAGATTACATGACCTGGATCGCGGGCGCTGAAGCGCAAAAAATCGTCCTCGACCTGGGCTTCGTGCCGGCCATTAACCCTTAACCATAAATTATTCATGGAACAACACCGACCAAAATCCGAAACGTTGATCACCCGCCTGATCCAGGGCGCCGGCTATTCATCGATCTTGTTTGTGGCCTTAATCTTTTATTTTCTTCTGTCCGAAGGCTTGCCCGCCCTTACCAATGTTCCGTTGATGTCGCTTTTGGGCACGCGCTGGTATCCCATTGAAAATTTGTTCAGCCTTCTGCCTTTGATCCTGGGTTCTTTGATCGTCACCCTGGGAGCAACCCTGATCGCTGTGCCTTTTGGGGTTGGCACCGCCCTGTACATCTCAGAAATTGCCCCCCGTTGGGCGCGGGAGATCTTGAAACCGCTGGTAGAAATTTTGGCCGGGCTGCCTTCGGTGGTGCTTGGCTTTTTAGGCATCCTGGTCCTGTCGCCCTTCCTGCGCCGTTTTCTCAACCTGCCTACCGGGCTGACCGCCTTTACCGGTGCGCTGCTGCTGGGCGGGATTGCCATTCCAACCATCGTCTCCATCGCGGAAGACGCTTTGAATACGGTTCCACGCTCCTACCGCGAAGCCTCACTGGCATTGGGAGCCACCCAATGGCAGACCATCTGGAAAGCTACCCTCCCCGCCGCCCGTTCAGGCGTGCTGATAGGGATCATGCTTGGCGTCGGGCGCGCCATGGGCGAGACAATGACCGTGATGATGGTCACAGGCAATGCGCCCGTCCTGCCCACTTCGTTAAGCTTCTTGTTCAGTCCCATCCGCACCATGACCGCAACCATCGCCTCTGAAATGGGAGAAGTTGCCAATGGCAGTCCGCATTACCACGTGTTGTTCTTGATTGGCATTGTGCTGTTTGTCTTTACCCTGATAGTCAACATACTGGCATCCAAATTTGGTTTTCAATCGCGCAAACGCGCTGAACGCATCCTGTCTTAACCTGGCAGGCAGGTGAATTTATGCACCGGTATTTGATCAACAAATCGCGTTTCTCCTCCAACCTCGAACAACGGCTCGGCTTCTCCCTGTTAAGTGCGATCAGCTTTTTGACCGTCCTGCCCATTATCGTTGTGGTCATATACATTATTGTCGAGGGTCTGCCAGCCATTTCCTGGACTTTTATCACCCAGATGCCCAGTAATGGAATGCGCTCGGGGGGTATTTTACCGGCGATTATCGGCACGGTCTACCTGACGCTCGGCACCGCAATTTTTTCCGTGCCGCTTGGGATCGGCGCAGCCATCTACATCTCAGAATATGCGCCCGACAACCGCTGGACACGCCTGATCCGCATCGCCATTATCAACCTGGCGGGGATCCCTTCCGTAATTTATGGTCTTTTCGGGTTGGGCTTATTTGTAGTCTTCCTCCATTTTGGCACGAGCATCCTGGCAGCTTCACTGACCCTGGCGATTATGACCCTGCCGGTGATCATCAGCACGGCAGAAGAAGCCCTGCGCTCGGTGCCCAATGCGTTTCGCGTGGTCAGCATCTCGATGGGCGCGACTCGCTGGCAGACCATCCGGCGGATCGTCCTGCCCCAGGCCGTTCCCGGCATCCTGACCGGCGTAATCCTTGGACTGGAACGCGCTGCCGGCGAGACGGCCCCGATCTTGTTCACCGGGGCGGCCTTCTTCCTACCGCGTCTGCCCAATTCACCCCTGGATGCGACCATGGCGCTGCCTTACCATCTGTTCGTCATTTCAACCCAGGTGCCGGGGATGCCCATCCAAATCCAATATGGGACGGTGCTGGTGCTGCTCACGTTCGTGTTGGGGATGAACATCATCGCCACCGTCATCCGATCGCGCGCCCGCGCCAGGCGGCAGTGGTGACCATGGACAAGATCATTATCGAACACCTGAGCCTGCGTTATTCAGATGGGGCCGAATCGATCAAAGACCTGAGCCTTAATATCCGCGCCAACGCGATCACGGCCCTGATCGGTCCCGCAGGGGGTGGAAAATCCACCTTTTTGCGCGTGCTTAATCGCCTGAACGACCTGGCCGACGTGGCTTCAGTTTCCGGGAAAGTTCTGTTGAACGGTATGGACGTGCTGGATCCCCACCTGAACGTGACCGAGCTGCGCCGCAAAGTGGGTATGGTCTTCGCCCGGCCCTTACCCCTGCCCCTGACCATCTATGGCAACGTGGCCTACGGTTTGGAAATCGCCGGCGAACGGCGCAAAGCAACCCTGGACGACGCGGTGCACCAGGCCCTGATCCAGGCCCAACTGTGGGATGAAGTCAATGACCGGCTGCAAGACCCGGCTAACGCCCTATCCGGCGGGCAGCAGCAGCGCCTGTGCATTGCGCGCGTGCTGGCCCTCCAGCCCGAAATCATCTTGCTGGACGAGCCGACCTCGGCCCTCGACCCGATTGCCACCGCCAAGATCGAGACCTCGCTGCAGACACTCAAGGAACATTACACGATTGTGATCGCGCCGCACAACACCCAGCAGGCCGCCCGCATTGGAGATTACGCCGCCTTTTTCCTGCAAGGTGAGCTGGTTGAATACGGCCCGGGCAAGGTGATCTTTTCCCGCCCCAAAGACAAACGTACCCAGGATTACATCCAGGGCAGGTTTGGCTAACACGGTTATTCGCAAAGTAGATTGACAGAACCTGAAGGGCATGGCAGGGCGAACCCCGGAACTTTTCCGGGGTGTGGCTATCGAGAGATTGCGGCTATCGGAGCGACAGCCGCAATCTCGTTTTAAGGCGGGTAACTAACCTACGAGCGGGAATAGACTTCGGTTTTCCGTTTAAGGACAGGCGCAATTTGTGACCGTTC
>DAIQPZ010000016.1:27946-29457 GCA_036787065.1 Anaerolineaceae bacterium | reverse complement strand
GGCATGGGCGAATCGCTTGGCCGGCGCATGGCGCAGGACGAGCGCTTTCAATACCGCGGGGCCAGTCTATTGTATAACGCCTTCCGGCTGGGCGTGCCGTACACCGTGCACGTGGCGATCGGCACCGACATCATCCACCAGCATCCCCTGGTGGATTTTGCGGCCCTGGGCTGGGCGAGTGGCCAGGATTTTAAGGCCTTTACAGCGGCCGTATGCGACCTGGAAGGCGGTGTATTTTGCAATTTCGGCTCGGCGGTGATCGGGCCTGAGGTGTTCCTTAAGGCTGTATCGATCGCGCGTAACCTGGGCAATTCACTGCGGGTATTTACGACCGCCAATTTTGACCTGATCCCGCTGGCCGATTATCGCAGTCCCCTCAAAGATAACGTCACCGATTATTACTACCGGCCGCGCAAAAACATCGTCAACCGCCCGGTGGCGCTGGGTGGCAAGGGATTCCACATCTGCGGCGATCACCGTGTGACCATCCCAAACTTGCATCACCTGGTCGTCTCCCTGCTGGAACGGGCTCCGCGGCCCGTCGAAGCCGGCTCTGCCACATCTGAAGACTTGCCTGAAGCGGTCCAGGCAGTTTTCAACACCGCTTTCGCGCAGGCTCATGAACTGATAGCCTGGCGTGGGCCGCTTTGCCAGGCTTATCACCTGATCGAACGCAGTTTATCCACGGCGGGCTGCCTGTGGATCGCCGCGGACAGCGCCAGTCATACGGAAGCTCAAGCTTTACAGCACGCGCTCACCCGGCTGCCCAACCAGGGTCTGCCTGAGGCCCACCAGTCGCGCCTGGCAAACCTGGCTGGCGGCGAAACGTTGGCCGGGGCGCTCAAACCGGGACTGCGCGTGCGGCTGCTTGCCGGATACCAGGCCAGGGATGAGGGCGATGGCAGGCGCATTGGCGTCAGAGGTGTTGGTACTTTGGAAATGGCGGGCGCCTTCGATATAGCGCAGGAATTATACGGACAGGCCCGCGCTGGAGACACCCTTTTAGCGGTCAGCCAGCGGGATGCCGACCGGAGTGTACTCAATGCGACGAGAGTTGCGCGGGCGCTGGGGCTGCCGGTGATCTCCATCACCGGGCCAGCCCAGGTCGATCTTTTGGGCGAGGTGGACGTCTCGCTGCAGGTGGATGGAGCCACCGCGGAGGAAATTCACGCACGCATCACGGTGCTTTTGCACATTTTGACGCATAGTCTGGCAGGTGGATGATGGCGACTCTCCTTTCCAAAAATCGATTGGTGGGCTTATTGACGGCTGCCCAGAAGCTGCGAGTGGGCGTGATCGGTGATTTCACCCTGGACGGTTACTGGTATGCGGATATGACCCGCTCGGTGCTTTCGCGCGAAACCCCGCTGTATCCACGCCCGGTGGTGCGTGAAACCTATTCTTGCGGTGGAGCAGCCAACGTGGCCTGGAACCTGGCCGACCTGGGGGTGGATAAAGTCCTGGCGTTAACCGTGTTAGGCCAGGATTGGCGCGGCGATCTGCTCAGGCGT
>DAIQPZ010000016.1:0-27846 GCA_036787065.1 Anaerolineaceae bacterium | reverse complement strand
TGAACGGCCTGGCGCAGCGCTACCCGCGCGTGCCCTTTATCGTCGATTCGCGCGACCAGGTCAGCCATTTTAAAGGGATGGTGATGAAGCCCAATGATTTGGAGGCCGGACGCTGGTTCTTCCCTGGCCACCGGCCGGATGAGGTGACTCTGGATGAATTGCAATTGGCCGGATCTGCCTGGCAAGCCACCGGTTCACAGCCGCTTTACATCACCCTGGGAGAAAAGGGCTGCCTGACCTTTTTCAATGGCCAGGTCTGGCGACTGCCAGCCGTGGCGGTTAAAACACCCATCGATACCGTCGGCGCTGGCGACACCTTCCTGGCGGCGCTGGCCTGCGGGTTGGCGGCTGGCGGTGAGCCCTGGGAGGCCGGACTGTTGGCTAACCTCTCCACGGGTGTGACCATCCAGAAATTGGGTGTGACGGGTACGGCCACACCCGCGGAGATCCTGGCCCTGGCCGATTCCAGCGGATGGGTGGGTAGTTGATGGTTCCTTTTACCACCGATGACCCAACCGGTTGGCTGCGCCTGGTTACACCCGGCATTTCGGCGCGCATGGGCCATGTGCGCCACGTATTGTTTGATTTCGATGGAACGCTGTCGGTTCTGCGCCAGGGTTGGGAAGAGGTGATGGTCCCGCTGATGGTAGAAGCGATTTGCCTCAACCGGCTGCCCGCGCCAGAGATTGAGGCCGAGGTGCGCGCTTATGTGGACCGGTCGACCGGGATTTTGACCATCCGCCAGATGGAATGGCTTGTGAACGCCGTCCAGCGTTACAACCCGGCCGGGACGCCAAAATCGGCCGCGGACTACAAGAAGATCTATCTGGCGCGGTTGGAGCAGCGCATCCACGGCAGGCGCCAGGCGGTTGAAGAGGGGATCGAAGCGCCGGAAACGTGCATGGTGGCCGGAGCTTTGGATTTTGTGCGCGTCCTGGCCGGGCGCGGCGTGCGGCTTTACCTGGCCAGCGGGTCGGACCACGGGGACGTTGCCAGAGAGGCTGCCGTGTTGGGGCTGGAACCCTATTTTGAGGGCGGCATTTACGGCGCACTGGACGGTGAGGAATCGCATGCCAAAGAACGGGTGATCCAGGCCATCCTGGACGATCATCATTTATCGGGCAGCCAATTGCTGGTGGTAGGCGATGGGCCGGTAGAAATACGCGAGGCCGTCTCCCGCCAGGCTATCGCCCTGGGTGTGGCCTCTGATGAAGTGGCCCGTTCAGGCTGGAACCCTCGCAAGATCGATCGCCTGGTTTCAGCCGGCGCCGACCTAATGGTGGCGGATTTCAGCCGGGCTGGCCAGTTGGCAGAGCTCCTATCGGGCTCATGAGCCTTGTGGCTCTTTTCACGGTAAATCCGTAAGAACCAGAATTTATTTGAGCGTTATAATTACCATGATACTCTGGGTCCGGGTCAGGATTTCCGGTCTACGGGGTTGACCGCCATGCCACCTTTTTGTTGGATGGTAAATTCCAGTATGGATAAAGAGGGATTATGCAAAAACATTTAGATCTCACCCGCCAGCGTGTGAAACAGTTTGCCTCTGAAGAAAGGCTCAAGGGGAAAATTTACAATCACCGGTCGCCGGTCAAATTGTCCGCCTATGCCGCGCCGGACCGTATTTCTTATCAGGACGCCATGCTTGGCGGCTATCAACCCATTGAGATCGGTTTCAAGTTCGCCCCGGCCTGGTCCACCCATTGGGTTAAAGTTGAGATGGATGTCCCCGCGGATTGGAAAGGGAAAGAAGTCCATTTCTTGTGGGATTCAACCAGTGAGGCGTGCGTCTGGCAGGACGGCCAGCCGAAACAGGGTCTGACCGGCTCAGGCTCAGGTTGGGCCGCCCTATCCGTTCGCAGTGATTACCCATTGACCAAGAGCGCCATGGGTGGGGAGCAGATCGAACTGTACGTTGAAGTGGCCGTCAATACCTTGTTTGGTATCGGCGGGCACGGTCCCACCGATTTCACCGGCCTTTTACAACGGGCTGAGCTGGCTGTTTTTGACCGCGAAGCGTGGGACCTGTATTGGGACTTTGTGGTACTTTCCGATATGGCCCTGCAGTTGCCGGCAAATACCCCTCGCGGCGGGCAGGCCATATTCGCGGCCAATGCCATAGTCAACGCGATCGATCTCAACGACCGCGGCACCTGGCCAGCCGGGCGTGAAATCGCGGCCAAATTCCTGGCAGCCCATAACGGCGACGCGCAGTTTAACCTGTCGGCGGTTGGGCACGCCCACATCGATACCGCCTGGCTGTGGCCGTTGGCCGAGACCGAGCGCAAATGCATCCGCACGTTCTCGTCTGCTGTATCTTACATGGAAGATTACCCCGAATATAAGTTCGCCTGCTCACAGGCGCAGCAGTACGAATGGATCAAACAAAAGACGCCCGGCCTGTATGAAAAAATCAAAGAACGCATTAAAGAAGGCCGATTTATCCCCTCGGGTGGCTCGTGGGTCGAGCCAGATTGTAATATCCCTTCGGGCGAGTCACTGGTGCGCCAGTTCCTCTTTGGCCAGCGTTTCTTCCGCCAGGAATTTGGTATCACCTGCCGGGAGTTCTGGGAACCGGATGTGTTTGGTTATTCTGCCGCCCTCCCGCAAATTTTGCGTGGGGTAGGTATGCCTTATTTCCTCACCATCAAGCTTTCATGGAGCCAGTTTAACAAAATTGGGGCGCATACTTTCTGGTGGGAAGGTCTGGATGGAAGCCGGGTGCTCACCCATTTCCCACCCGCGGATGATTATAACGCGATGGCTGACGTGGCCGCGGTTCTCAAGAGCTCCAACAATTACCGCGACATCGACCGTTCCAATGAGAGCTATATGTTGTTTGGCTATGGTGACGGCGGGGGCGGCCCGACCAAAGCCATGCTGGAACAGATCCGGCGCATGGAAAATTTAGACGGCTTACCCAAAGTGTCGTTGCGGACTCCCAATGATTTCTTTACCCGCCTAGAAGCGGATGCCAAGGACCTGACCACCTGGGTAGGGGAGCTTTATCTGGAATTACATCGCGGTACCTATACCACGCAGGCACGCAATAAACTCTACAACCGCCAGAGCGAATTCCTCCTGCACGATGTCGAATTCCTTTCGGCCGTAGCGCATGCCTTGCAAGGTTCTGCTTACCCTTCGCAAGAACTCTCGCGGTTATGGAAGCTGGTCTTGACCAACCAGTTCCACGATATCATCCCCGGCTCGTCCATTCCGGAAGTGTACAAAGATTCAACCAGGGATTATGAAGATATCCTGTCCAGCGGCAAGGCGTTACGCCAGCAGGCGGTCCAGGCAGTGATGGGTACGGCTGGCAGTAAAGCGAATGTCGCCGTGATTAATACGTTGGGCATTGAACGCACGGAAGTGGTAGCCCTTCCCGCCGGGACAACCGCGGTCCAGACTTCGGCCGCAGGCGAGCCGCTGGGTGTGGTCCATGCCCCGTCATTGGGATATCATATTGCGCCTGCGCAAGGCGTAGCGCAAAAGGTCAAGGTGGTTGAATCCGGCCAAACGATCATCCTGGAAAATGAGATGGTCTGCGCGACCTTCACGCCCCGTGGCGGGCTGGTGAGCCTGTTTGACAAGCGCGCCGGGCGCGAGAGCATTGAGCCCGGCACGGAAGCCAACCATTTTGTGCTCTTTGATGATGACCCCACCAATTGGGATGCCTGGGATGTGGACGTATTCCACCTGGAAAAGCGTTCTGAAGTGGGCGGCGCCCAATCTGTCCGTGTGGTCGAGCATGGACCGCTGCGCGCAGCCGTAGAATTCGAGATTACCTTGAGCCCGGTCAGTACACTCAAGCAGACGGTTACCTTGAGCGCGATTTCACCTCGCCTCGATTTTGCCAACGAGGTGGAATGGCACGAAGCGCATAAGTTCCTAAAAGTGGAATTTCCACTGGCTGTCCGCGCGGTGAATGCCACTTACGAAGTTCAGTTTGGCCATTTGCAGCGCCCGACCCATTTCAACACCAGTTGGGATATGGCCCGTTTCGAGGTTTGCGGGCATAAATGGGCAGATCTGTCTGAGACTGGTTTTGGCGTGTCCTTGATCAACGACAGCAAATACGGGCACGCGGCGCACGGCAACGTGCTGCGCCTGTCGCTGCTGCGTTCGCCCAAGATGCCTGACCCGAACGCGGATATGGGGCATCACGCGTTCCGCTTCGCGCTTCTGCCGCACGCCGGCACTTTCCAGGATGCGGGTGTGGTGGCAGAAGCTTTCCGCTTCAATGTTCCACTCCTGGTGAGCGCCACCCAGGCCGCACCGGCTGAGGTTTCCTTCTTTAATGTGGATAATCCGGCGGTCGTGATCGATACGGTTAAAAAAGCTGAAGATTCTGACGCAATCATCGTGCGCATGTACGAAGCCCACGGCTCTCGCGGTAAGGTGACCTTAACCAGCAGTCTGCCAGTCAAGGCCGCTGCCCGGGTTAACCTGCTTGAAGAGGAAGATGAGCCGCTGGCATGGTCAAATGGCAGCGCTTCATTTGATGTGACGCCCTTCAAATTGGTGACGATAAAACTCACCCTCTAGATGTAATGGGCCGCAGGGAGCGTGACGCGCCCGGCGCGTAGACGCCTCCTGCGGCCAAATCGCCTCCCTTGTCATTAATCAATAGGAGAAACCGCATGAAAAACGAACCCCACGATTGGGAAAATCAACAGGTGCTGGAACGCGGCCGCGAGCCTGCTCATGCCACACTGGTACCATATGCAGACCTGGAAACGGCACTGGCCGGCGAACGCGGCGCATCGCCCTTCTTCAAACTGTTAAACGGGCACTGGCGCTTTTTTTATGTGCCCAGCCCGGTAGACATTCCTGAGGGCTTTGAAGAAGAAGGCTTTAATGTGGATGGGTGGGACACCATTCCCGTGCCGAGTAACTGGCAAATGCTGGGGTATGGCCGGCCGAATTATACCAACGTGGCTTATCCGTACCCGGTTGATCCGCCTTTCGTTCCTCAGGAAAACCCGGTTGGCCTGTATTACCGGACTTTTGATCTGCCGGTCACCTGGGAAGGGAGGCGCGTTTTCATTAATTTCGATGGGGTTGATTCCGCGTTTTATGTGTGGATAAACGGACAGAAGGTGGGTTACAGCCAGGGCAGCCACCTGCCCTCTGAGTTCGACCTTACCAGCGCTGTCCGCCCGGGAAAAAATACCCTGGTGGTGCAGGTTTTCCAATGGTCCGATGGGAGTTACCTGGAAGACCAGGACATGTGGCGCATGAGTGGTATCTTCCGGGATGTTTATCTGTTCTCTACCCCAGGCGTGCACCTGTGCGATGCGCGCATCCGTACGCATTTTGAACCCACTTTTCAAGACGCGGTGCTCGACCTGGCGGTGACGGTGAAGAACTATACCCGCGTCCCGGTAGTAGCCAACAGCGTGGTAGCCCGGCTTTACGATGACCAGAAGCATCTTGTGGCCGAGCAAAAGGTGATCGAACGGCTGGCATTGGGGGCAGGAGAAGAGTCATTGCAATCCGTTGAGATCCCGGTTAAAGCGGCGCGGAAATGGTCGGCAGAAGAGCCAAATTTGTATGCGCTGGCCTTGTTTTTTTATGGTAATAAAGACGTCCTCCAGGAAGTGGAGCGGTTTAACGTCGGTTTCAGACAGGTCGAAGCCCACAATGGGCAGTTCTTTCTCAACGGCACGCCCATCAAGCTCAAAGGGGTCAACCGGCACGATACGCATCCCGACCTGGGGCACGCCGTATCGCTGGAATCGATGCTCGAAGACGTGATCTCGATGAAACGGCACAATATTAATACGGTTCGTACCTCGCATTATCCAAATGATCCGCGCTGGCTCGATCTGGCAGACCGTTATGGCCTCTATCTCATTGATGAAACCGACCTTGAAACGCACGGTTTCGGCCTCACCGGGGATACGAGCCGGCTTGCTAAGGATCCAGCCTGGGAGCCTGCCTTTATCGACCGCGCCAGCCGCATGGTGGAACGAGATAAAAACCACCCGGCGGTGATCATCTGGTCATTGGGGAACGAATCGGGCTATGGACCGAACCACGATGCCATGGCAGCCTGGATGCGTAAGATGGATCCGACCCGCTTGATCCATTATGAAGGGGCAGGCGAATCGGCGGTGATGGACTTGGTCAGCGTAATGTATCCCACCGTAGCGTACCTGCTCCAGCAGGGACAGAGGACGGATGACCCGCGGCCCTTCTTTATGTGTGAGTACGCACATGCTATGGGGAATGGGCCGGGAAACCTGAAAGAATACTGGGATACGATTTACGCTTACCCGCGTCTCCTGGGCGGCTGTGTGTGGGAATGGGTGGACCATTCTGTCCGCCAGCGCACACCCGAAGGCGAAGAATGGTTTTCCTACGGCGGTGATTTCGGAGACAAGCCCAACGATGGTAACTTCTGCGTGGACGGGTTGAACTGGCCCGATCGCAAACCTTATCCTGGACTGATTGAATACAAGCAGATTATCGCGCCAGTGTGGGTGGAAGCGATTGATCTGCTGGCGGGAAAAGTGACCCTCCACAACCGTTATGCGTTTTCTTCTCTGCGCCACCTGGATGGCGCCTGGACTTTGATGCAAGGAGGGGAGCTGCTCCAGCAGGGACAACTGCCCGTGTTAGAAGTCGCGCCGGGCGCGTCTATAGACCTTAGCCTGCCTTATACGCTGCCTGACCCTGTGGCCGGCGCGGAGTACTGGCTAAATTTCCGTTTCACCCTGGCAGAGGACACTTTGTGGGCGCCGCGCGGTTTTGAAATTGCCGCGGCTCAATGTCCGATCCCGCTCCAGACTCCACCGGCGCCGGCGATCCTGATCAAACACATGCCCTCTTTGACGGCTGAAACATCACCGAACCGCGTTATCATACGCGGCGAAGACTTCAGCCTAAAGCTGGATACTTTCCACGGGGTGATTGCCGAGTGGATATACCAGGGTATGTCGCTGTTAAATGTGGGTCCGCGCATCAATCTATGGCGCGCGCCCACCGATAACGACAAACACATTGCCAAAGAGTGGCAAAAGGCCGGTTTTGACCGCCTGGAGCACCGCGTGGTGAAGGTGGAAACGCACAACGAAAACCCGCAAGCGATGACTATGGAGGTTGAGGCCATATTGGGCAGCTACTCCCTGGCGCCCGTCTTCAAAGTGGCTTACTTTACCACCCTGTATGGCAGTGGGGACGTGGTGATCAAAACGACCTTGACTCCCTTGGAAGACCTGCCTCCCCTCGCGCGGGTGGGGCTGCAGATGCGCCTGCCTGGCAGCCTGGACCGGTTGGTGTGGTATGGCCGCGGACCGCATGAGAACTATATCGATCGCAAAGAGAGCGCCCTGGTGGGTGTCTACAGTGGGACCGTCCAGGAACAGTACGTACCCTACGTTTTACCCCAGGAAAATGGAAACAAGTCGGATGTCCGCTGGGCAGCGGTCACCGATGCCCGTGGAATGGGCTTACTGGCGGTGGGTATGCCGCTGTTGAATGTCAGCGCCCACCATTACACCACCGAGGACCTGACCAAAGCGCTGCATACCACCGATCTGAAACGGCGGAACGAAACCATCCTGAACCTGGATGAAGTGCAATGCGGCCTGGGCAGCAACAGTTGCGGACCTGGCCCCCTGGAAAAATACCTGATTGATCCCAAGGAAATTAGTTTCAGTGTGCGCCTCAAACCTTTCAGCCTGGATGAAAGCTTGCCGATGCGCCTGAGCCGCCAGATGCTTGAAAGTCTCTGAAATAAACAACCTGGGCTATGAAAACCATTGTCGTCGCTTCGACCAACCCGGTAAAGGCACAATCGGCCTTAAATGGTTTCTCGCGCATGTTTACGCAGGAGCTGTTTGAGATCAAGATGGTGGCTGTGCCTTCAGGCGTCAGCCCCCAACCCATGAGCGATGGAGAGACCTTGCAAGGGGCGACGAACCGGGCGTCAAATGCTGCCCGCGCCATCCCTGATGCCCATTTTTGGGTGGGGATCGAAGGTGGAATTGAAGAGCAGGGAAGTGAAATGATGGCTTTTGCATGGATCGTGGTTAAATCTCCCGATCAGGAAGGCAAAAGTCGGAGCGGCACTTTCCTGCTGCCCCATCCAATCGTCGCGTTAATTCGCCAGGGGGTCGAATTGGGTGAAGCGGATGACCAGGTTTTTGGGCGCTCTAATTCGAAACAAGGTAACGGCGCGATCGGGATCTTGACCAATAATGTGGTTGACCGCACAGCATTGTATGAGCATGCGGTCATCCTGGCCCTGACCCCATTTATTAAAAAAGAGATGTATCTGAGGTAGATTCGTTATGCATGAGGTGTTATACCATTGAGCGCAGATCAAGCCAATATTGTCGCGTTGATCCCGGCTTTCAATGAGGAGGTCGCAATCGCCAGCGTCATCAAAGAGACGCTGGCGTTTTTACCTGTTATCGTTGTAGATGATGGGTCGGCAGATGCTACCGCCCGCCTGGCTGAAGAGGCGGGGGCCGTGGTCCTGCGCCAAATTCCGAACCAGGGAAAAGGGGCCGCCTTGCGCCGAGGGTTCAGTTTCGCGTTACAAAAGGGTTACGAAGCCGTGATCACCCTGGACGCGGACGGGCAGCATGATCCCCAAGAAATCCCTACGTTCATCCAGGCTTATCGCAAGACCCAGGCGCGCCTGATCATTGGCGCACGCCAATACAGTCAGATGCCCTTTCCGAGGTCCTTTTCTAACACGATTGGCCGGGTCATGCTTTCGTGGTCCCTGGGCCAGTATGTCCCCGATAACCAATCCGGTTACCGTTTGATCCACCGCGATCTTGCCGAAGCCATGCTGACCAGCCAGGAGCAGGGTTTCGAATTTGAAGTTGAAATGGTGGCGCGTTGTTTAAGACCCGGGTGGAAGCTGGATTGGGTGCCAATTCGCACCATCTACGCCGGTGAAAAAAGTCACATCAGCCCATTGAAACATATTATCAATTTCTTTCGCATCACCTGGAAAGTTCGCCACACGACATTATCTAAACCATCTTCCCCAAGGAAATAAGAGCCGATAAAAAAAGGGTTTTTGAGAGGTTGGATGCTATTTTTTAGCATCCAACCTCTCAAAAAATTTATACTTTGTAGGCGACCATCACCCCATCCCGGATGGGGACAATGCTGGCGATCCAGGCGGGGTCTGTGGTGACGGCGCGGTTGAATTTGCGAATGGCTTCGGTAGCGGGGGAATGGTCGCCTTCGTTGAGGATGCGTCCACTCCATAATGTGTTATCCACGAGTAATACTCCGCCGCGGCGCAATTTAGACGCGATCACAGGCAGCGATTCTGGATAGGCCTGTTTATCAATATCGTTGAAGATTAGATCAAAAGGACCTTCGGTTTGTTTGAGGGCTTGAACAGCCTCACTGACCAGGAAAGTGACACTGTCAGCCAATCCCAAGCTGCCCAGATGCTGCCTGGCATCTTTGGATAATCCCTCATCCCAGACCACGTGAAATACCTGGCCGCCGCCGTTTTCCTTAACCGCCCTGGCGAACCAGGCTGTTGAATAACCGTAACCTGAGCCCAGCTCAAAAATCCGTTTGGCGCCGATCATGCGCGCCACCTGGTAGCACAGATAACCGGATGCCGGTCCAATGATCGGAAAATCCGTTTCTTTGGCGAAATTTTCCATCCGCGCCATTTCTGGCTGGCGAGGTGGAACGAGCGCATCCAGATAGTTGGATACTTTTTCGGGGAGCAGTTCTGATACCATAAAGGACCTCCTGAAAATTAAAATTTTCGTAACTACTCAGGCACGGGAAGAGAATGCCCAAAATCGGGCATTATTAACGTGTGCTTGAGCCGGTAACAAATCTTCTTTTTAAATATCCCAGCACGACTTCGTTATAAACACTGGGATTCTGATTGTGCAGACCGCCGTGCGACGCTCCAGGGATGACCGTCTGTTCGACATCGGGGAGTAGATTGGCCAGGGCCGCTGAACTCTGGCGCAGAAAAGGCGGGCTGTGATCCCCGATAATGATCAGCGTGGGTGCCTTTACCTTACTCAGGTCGGATGGGCTGAAAGGGTAAAAATGCTGATCTATGGGTGTGTTCTGTTCGAGGATAAACGAAGAGGCATTGTCTAGAATGTGCTGGCGAGAGTCTGGCGGCAGGCGATTGAAAAAACCCACCTCGATAATGCCATCCAGAAAAATGCGAATCCCTTCCTGGACGTTGCCCTGGTCAAGCGCTTGCCGGGATGGGGCAAAAACATCCGTCTCGAACTGGTGAAAATCCTCAGGTGGTAAAAGAGGAAAAAGGGGTGGCCCGCCCAGGATGATGGCACGGACCAGGTCAGGGTATTGGGCGGCCAGCAGCAAACTCACGTAAGCGCCAAAGGATGACGCAACCAGGTAAGCTGGCGCCAGGCCAAGCAGCTGGATCAGGGAAGCCAGATCGTCACGTTGTTGAGTGACCGGGGCCTCGGTCGCCGAGCTGGCTATCTCATTCGGATAATGATAGCGCCGGCTGTAGGCGACCACGTGGTAATGCTCGGCAAATGCTTCAAATTGTTTGCTCCAGGAACGGTAATCATTGAGGCTGCCATGGATAAAAATTATTGGCTCACCTGCACCGTGGTCGATGTAGTGCAACTGAGTCCCCTCTATACGGAGTGCTTTCAATCGATAACCGTCTAACATGGGCCGGATCTACTTTCTATAATTGGTTTTCGGTTCAGCAGACGAACTTACATGATTATTATTGTCTAATATATCATAAAATTGCCCTGTGCAAAAGGCTATCCGAATTTGAGGTGTGTGCGAGTGCGAAGCACCCGCACACACCTCAAATTCGGGCTTTTTGCAAAACAGCATACACAGAAAGAATTAATATAAAATCTCGATGGATCAACGGACGATGCTGATATAAAATAAAGGGAGTCTGACACAATTATTTGGATCAGGAAGATATGATGGCAATCCATTCTCCACAGGGTTCCCAATGGCAGTCCCCGTCTGGCTATCAGCCTGTGCGTTCGGCGTTGGAAGGCATTACGGTGTATGCGCCGCGCACAAAAACGACTGAGGACATCGTTTCAGTCGAGTATAAATGCCCAAAGTGTGGGGCAACGACCCAATATGATGTGGCTGCCGGTGGAATCGCCTGCGAGCATTGTGGTTACGTGGCCCTGGTCAGCGGTAAGAAAGTTGGCCGGCAGGCGGAAGAGTTTGAATTTACCCTGAATACCCTAAAACAGGCGCAGCAAGGCTGGGGCACGGCCCACCAATTGCTGCATTGTGACAGTTGTGGAGCGGAGATCCTCAACCCACCGGGTGCACTGACCATGACCTGTCCTTTTTGTGCCTCCAACCAGGTCGGCATCCGCGCGGAAGCTCCGTCCAATGCGCTCAAACCGAATACCCTCATCCCTTTTAAAATGACGCCAGAGATGACCCGCGCGCGGGCCGGGGAATGGCTTGGAAAGGGCTGGTTCCATCCCCAGGAACTGGCCAGCAATGCCGTCATCGACCGCTTCAGTGGAATTTACCTGTCATTCTGGACGTTTGCCGCCCAAATCAATTCGAAGTGGAAGGCAGAGGTCGGGTATGAGCGCACCGAGCGTGAATACGATTTTTCCAGGAAAGAGTGGCGTATACGCATGGTGATTGATTGGCGTTGGGAAAATGGCCAGGTGGGGATTAATCTGGCGGATCTGCTCGTGCCGGGAAATTCACGTGTCAGCTGGGTGATCCTGGAAAAACTATATCCATTTAACCTTAATGAACTGGTGGCGTACGCGCCCGATTTTCTGGCAGGCTGGCAGGCCCAGGCCTACGACGTGAGTTTGCCGGACGCCTGGGAGCAGGGTAAAACGATCATGCGCGACCGCGCGAAGAGTGCCTGCCGCTCCGACATCCATTCAATCCATGTGCGGAATTTTAGCATGATGGCTGATTTCGCGGACGAGTCCTGGCGTTACAGCTTGCTGCCTGTTTACCTGGCAGCATATAAATTTGAAAATAAGGTTTACCAGGTGATGGTCAACGGGCAGACGGGTGCAACTGCCGGGCAAAAGCCGGTGGCCTGGTGGAAGATCTGGCTGGCGATTGCGGGACTGTTATCTCCTGGTGTGATGGTTGGGTTGGCGGGCCTGCTGCTTCTGGTGGTGGGGATTGGGATTATCCCGGTGATCATGGGTGTGGTTCTCTTCGCCATCGGTGGTTTTATTTCACTTAAGTTGTACCAGCAAGCGGTTGCATCGGAGGCGGCATGATGGCGGCGCCCAATAGTCCTGCGGCTCAATGGGTCGAGCCAGAGCAGAGCCCGTGGGGGCTATCCCTTCAGCCGGCCGGGTGCCCGTTGTGCAAACGCGTGTTCCTGGTGCAAGCCGATCATCTGGGCCGAGTCTGTCCGTCTTGTTTCCAGAGTAAGTTGGAAGCCCAACCGGCGTGGCTGCGCTCTGAACCGCCTGAACGGGTGGTGCAGTTTCGCAAGGGCCGCAATGATCTGCACCAAATCCTGGCGAGTTTTACCCAGGGGGTCTGGCTGCACGCGGATGATTTCACCCCGGAAAGCCTGTTCCAGCACGTGCGGCCGGTCTATTTTCCAATGTGGCTGGTCGACAGCAACGTAGCGGGCGATTGGCAAGGTGAAGCTGGCTTCGATTATCAGGTGAAAAGTTCACAAGAGTCTTATCACGAAGGGCGCTGGATTTCACAAGACGTGGTGGAGACACGCATCCGTTGGGAACCGCGCCTGGGCCAGTTGATGCGGCACTATAACAATATCACCGTGCCGGCTTTGAGCGATCACCAGGCATTAATGGAAAACCTGGGGAATTTCCAATTCGACCAGTGTACACCTTACCAACCTGGACTGATCGGTACAGCGGACATGCTTGTTCCCGATTTGCAGCCGGAGCATGCCTGGCCCACTGCTGCCGCGAGTCTGGAGCGAGCCGCTGCTGAGGAGTGCCGTCAGGCGGCCGGGGCTGAACATTTACGCCAATATGCGCTTACCCCGGACTATTCAGGATTAAACTGGACACAATTGTTGCTGCCGCTGTACATCTCTTATTACACTCGGGATGATGGCCAGCCGCAGCCTGTGTGGGTGAATGGCCAGACGGGCGTGGTGGGTGGGCTGCGCCTGGCGTCGCAGAAAAAAGGCTGGCAGTTGGCGGCGATTCTAGAAGGGTTGGCGTTGGCATTGGTCGGGATGGGGCTGCTGGCTGCGATTATTCCTCCGATTACCCTGCTGGGGATCTTAATGGTCCTGGCGGGCTTTGCCCTGGCGATCATCGGGGTTGTCCCCGCTGTTTGGCCGTGGCAGTGGAATCGGGGGCAGCAACCCCGCAAAGTGATCAGCCGGTAAAGGTGAGATGACCAGAAGCAAGCCTTTAAACAGTTACCTCGGAAGCAGTGGTGTAATCCCTTGGGCCGCGTCGGTCAGATCATTCAGAATTTTCCGGCCTAATTCATCGCCGTAAGCCGTGAGTTGGTCAATTTTAGATGGATCGTCCATCTCGATGTCTTGCTGCAGGTCAACCTGGAAACGGCGGAAGTCCAGCTTATCAAAGAAGGTCTTTACCAGAAGGACTTGCTGGTCGTCCGCGGATTGTAGAAAGGCCCCCAGGAGGGGTCCCAGCCACTGCCAGGCGAAAAAATGGCTTGCCTGATTTGGCAGGTATCTGTACGGGCCGCGCCCGGTGCCCAGGCTGATTAAAGTGGTTTCCTCAGGAACCCAGTTCAAGACATTTTGGGCTTCGTACGCGGCCAGGTAGCAAGGGTTGGAATAAGCCCCCACCCCGCCATCGGCGTAACGATTTTCAATTAATGGGAAATAGGTGGGCACCGAGCTTGAGGCCAGCACCGCTTTCACCACCGGCCAATGTTTGTATTCCTCTTTCCATGGCTTGATGAAGCGGGTATGGTTGGTTTGCAGATCGAACGTGGTGATGACCACGTCTGTGCGAGGGGTTCCGTTCCAGAAATCGGACAGGGTCCGGCTGCCTACCGCCTCTTTAAGCGCATTTTCGAGTGGTTTTTGTTCATAACGATAACGGCTAAGCGGGAAAAGCCTGGTCCGCCAGCTTTGTTTGAAAACAGTTTTACCCAACGCGATGTAAAGTTCGTACATCCTTCGGGCGGTGAGGCCGGAGGCGATGCCGGCTGAGATGATCGATCCGGTCGATGTACCGGCTGCCAGGCGGAATATATCCCGGCAAGGCTGGCCGAGTTCTTTTTCCAGCATGGATAAGGCGCGGGTGACGATCACCCCGCGGATGCCGCCGCCGTCAACTGCAATCGCCACATTTTTTCGGAAGGGTTTCATGACAGGCTCCAGACAGATTTTCTTAAACTGAGGTTACTGCTCAGGCTTGTTTAAAATTGGCTTTGGACAGAAAGGACCTATTTGAACCGATGAACTCATTTGAACGGGTGATGGCTGTGCTTAACCGGCAGCCTTATGACCGGACACCCAATTTTGATATCAGCATGGCCTTTGGGGCGCATTTCATTGGCGCTCATCTTTCGACTTATTTCCTGGATTACCGGGCACTGGTTGTATCCAACCTGGCCGTCTGGCAGGCGTTCGACCTGGATATCGTCCAGGCCATTTCGGATCCCTATCGCGAAGCGGTTGATTTTGGTCTCACGGTCGAGTTCCCGGAAGACGGTCTGCCACTGTGCCGGGCTCCTCTTCTTGTCGACGCCGACTCACTACGCATTCTGCGCGCACCCGATCCGGCATTGGGTCGCCGCATGAGCGATCGCTTAGAAGGGGTGCAAGCTTTGCGCCAGCACGTAGGCAGAGATGCGCCAGTCATGGGTTGGGTGGAAGGCGCGCTGGCCGAAGCGAATGTGCTGCGTGGTGTTACAGCCTTGATGCTGGATTTTTACGATCGACCGGAATGGGTGGAAGCGTTATTGGAGTTAACGGTGGGTGTGGAGATTGCTTTTGCCAGGGCGCAGGTCGCTGCCGGGGCCGATCTGATTGGCTTAGGAGATGCGATCGCCTCGACCCTCTCGCCGCGGCTGTACGAAAAGTTTGCCTTACCTTATGAGCAGCGCATCTTTAGGGCGGTTCACGCGATGGGCGCACTGACCCGCCTGCATATTTGCGGGAATACCACTCACCTGCTGCCGCTGATGGTCCGGTCGGGTGCAGATATCATCGACATTGATTGGATGGTGGATATTCACAGGGCGGCCAGCATTTTTGGCGATGGGCCGGCCTTGTGTGGTAATTTTGACCCGGTGGGTGTCATGCTGCGTGGAAACCAGGAAGAGGTGACGCGGTCGGTCCTGGAATGCCAGGCAGCCGGAGGCTCGCGCTACTTCAGTGCGGCCGGCTGCGAGATCCCGGATGGCACGCCGTATGCCAATCTTTTGGCTCAGGCTCAGGCGTTAAAAGGAATGGCGCATGGGTTTAAATAGTCGGGTCAAGCATTCCCAGGTACCACGGCAGCCAGCGATCGCGCGCCTGGCGGTTTTCCGCTACCCTTGCGATTGTTTCATCCACACAGGGCAGGGCATAAATAACCTCCCCGCGCCCGACCTTGTTCGCCAATAACACCGGCGCCCCAAGCTCATCTCGTGCCAGAACTCGCGCGGTGAGCGGGGCGGCTTCCACGCGGATCCCGCGCGGGAAATCGCTGAAGGTCCAGTCCTGGCCAAATGCCCTGGTTGTGATCTGGCTGGGTGAGCGGTAATCCAGGGGGACTGCCCCTAATAAGCGGATATAATCTGGCCCCCAGTTAACAGGATCGGGCGCATGCCAGATCAGCCTGCCTCCGGCTGCTACCCAGGTTTCCAGGGCGCAGGCTTCGTCCGTGTTGACCAGTGCGCCAGGAATGACCAGGGTCCTTAATGCGCCGTCCAGGGCTGCGCGGCCTGAGACAACCCGCGATTGCCTCCCGGCCAGGCCTAATAAATAGCGTGAAATGACCAGCCCACGTGACAGTTCCCTGGTGGTTTGGCCAGTGCTGAGATCGTTCTCGCGTGGATAATACTGCGCTGGGAGGAATATTCCGGTGGGCAAGGTATCCACATCCGGCGGGGGCATCGACTGGACGGCTTTACTGAATTCAATAAAATAGTCCAGCCCAGGCTTGACTCGATCATTTGCATCGACCAGTCCCAACGTACCTTCAAACCCATTTTTTAGGTAAGGGTGAACACGGGCCGTGATGTCTCGCAGACACCACCATAAGAAACCATTGGCCCCGGCTTGCCAGCAGGCGGGCAGGATCGCGCGCAGATAAGCTTCTTGCTGCGCTGCGCCAAAGGTGACAATCGTGCCAAATTCTTGCAGGAAAGTTGGCCCGTAGGCATGGGCCAGGCTGACAAAGGAGGGTAGAAGTGTTTGGCAAAAGGGATCGGTCATGCCGTCGAAACCGATGTTGTGCCAGGCGGGGACCGGATAAGCATGCATGCTGTAATAATCCGTGCCAGGCATTTCCCCTAAGCGCCAGCCTGTGTCGTTGATCACCGTGCTGTGGTCGGTTCCCGAGACGACCATGGCTTGCGGATAGGCGGAGCGGATGGCGGCGGTGACCGTCCGGCACCAGTTGACCACCTGGCTGGGATGGGCCGCGGAGCTGTCCGAGGGGACGGTCAGTTCGTTGCCAAGATCGATCCCGAGCAGGCTGGCATGGTATGGCGCAATCAGCCCGGCCGCATGGCGGGCGAAGCCAGCGGCGCACTGCAGCATCTCTTGATCGGCGTAGATATTGCGCTCATGGCGCCATTTTGGCCAGAAGAAACCTCCGCTCATGAAACCCACAAACAGGGATGGTTGGGCGGCCAGGCCACGCGCCTGGCACCAGGCCAGCATTTCCCCAAGGTGCTTGAAATTCACCGGATCATACTGGCCAGGCTCAGGCTCAAAATCGGGCCAGCGCAAAAAAAAACGGATGGCGTTAAGACCCAACCCTGCAATCACGTCCAGATCGTGCTTGATCTCATCGGGTGACCAGCGGACCCACATTTCGACGCCGCTCGAGCCGGGCCAGTAGTTTACCCCAACAGGGATAAAACGGGACCGATCACGGGAAAAATAACCATCTTTCGTGAGAGAAATCATACATGCTCCTGTTAAGTTTTTGCCGGTATGGTCGATAATAAAGATAGCGTAACGACTCAGCCATCAAAATAATTATACAACCTGGGGTCCGCCAGTGTTTGTTACATCATGATGTCTCATTGGGAATTTCCGTGGTGAATCCCCACATTTTGGGGTGTAAGCGTGCACATGTGCGCTTACACCCCAAAATGCGGACTATTCCACGGGAAATTCTGGAGAACCCCTAAAATCATTTGGATTTGTGGCAGAATGGATTTATAATTAAGTTAATTCGGTATAAATCCATCGTTTAATCGTACCTGTGACTAAGATCGAACAGGTGTATGAGTTTTGTCACTTGTCGAAAGAGTGGCTGACTATAAACTGATTTAAACAAACATGTGAATTTATGTCTACATCATCCATTCTGGGTTTGCGCTAACAGGCTTAAAGGAGTTTGACCATGCAGATTACTCATCAAGCTGATTATGCTATCCGGACAATGGTTTATCTGGCGAGTCAAGATCCCAATCAAAGGATAGCGACCAGCCAGATTGCCAAAGATTACAAAATCCCGCCGTCTTTTCTCACCAAGATTGTGTCACAGCTCGCTATCGCCGGGTTGCTACGTACATCGCGTGGGGCGCGTGGAGGCGTTTCGCTGGCGCGTCCCCCTGAAGAAATCTCAATCTTGGATGTTCTTGAGGCGATCGATGGTCCAGTTCTGATGAATGAGTGTGTCTCTGATTCATGTGTCTGCCCCTTTAAGGCCACTTGTAAGATCCACCGTTTTTGGTGCGAGACGAAAGATCAGCTCGTTGCCCGGCTGGGTGGCGAGAATTTGGCCCAATTGGCTGCAAAAGAAGAGGTTCCAGCCTGAGTTTTGGCACTTATCTCAAAATGATTTGCTTGCAATTCCCTCCCGGCGTATAATTCTCGGGAGGGGTTTTGCTATTAATACAGGCCGGATGAACCCACCCGGCTAACTACAAGACGATGGAGGCTACTGCTCAGACACACGTGAATAAGGCCCGAATTTGAGGTGTAGGCGCTTACTTGGTAAGCGCAAAACACCTCAAATTCGGGGTCTCTCTTTTCATGGCTGAGAAGTTACCGATGGAGGCTGATTAATCACGTATGTCCCGCTGGATCTGGTTTGTTTTGGTAATTATCTTGGGGATTGGTTTTGGTCTTCTATACGGTTGGGCATTAAACCCGGTCCAGTATGTGAATACCAGCCCAGATTCTTTGCGTGTCGATTACAAGACAGATGTAGTCCTGATGGTTGCTGAGGCTTACCAGTCCGATGGTGACCTGACGCAGGCGTCCCGCCGCCTGGCGATATTGGGTGACCAGGCTCCTACCCAGATGGTTCAGCAAGCGGTCATTTATGCCGGCCAGGCGAATTATGGGTCTGCCGATATTGATCGACTGGTCCATCTCTCGCAAGACCTGCAGACCTGGACTCCTGTACCCAAAATAGGAAACTGATGAACGAGAAGCGCGGCTCCTGGTATTTGATTACCGGCCTGATTTTTGGTATCCTCGTGGGTGTCCTGTTTGCCTGGCTGGTCAGCCCGGTGCATTATGTTAATACCTCCCCGGCTTCAATGCGGACCGAGTTCAAAGACCATTACCGCAGCTTAATTGCCCTGGCTTATATAGCAGACGGTGATTTAGGTCGGGCGCGCGTCCGGCTGGCGCTCCTCAAAGATGCGGATAGCGTACAGGCTTTAGCGGCCCAGGCACAGCGACTCATTGCGGAAGGTGGAGCCACCACTGAGGCACGCTCACTGGCTTTACTTGCGGCAGCCCTGGGTAAACAGCTTTCCAATACCGGTGTAACACCCGTGGGTGAAACACCCGCCAATACCCTTACCGCGCCGGTTGTTTCGCTTTCACCTACCAGCCAGCCGGTTGCATCGCCGACACCTACCCCTACCCCTTTGCCACCCACGATCACCTTGACGTCCACCCGCATCTTAACCCTGACCCCTGGGTTGACCCAGATTATGCTGACCTTAACCCCTTTTCCGACGTTTACAGATACTTCGCCTAGTTCGACTCAGACAACAGCCACCGGTACCTCTGCCACCCGCCAAACCGCATCCCCCAGCCCAACCCCAACCGCGACCCCAGGCCGGCCCTTTGTGGTGAAAGATCGCAGTCAGGTGTGCGACCCGACTCGCGGTAAACCTTTGCTCCAGGTGCAGCTTGATGACGCTGCCAACCAGCCGGTACCAGGTGTGGAAATTGGGGTCACCTGGCTGGGCGGAGAAGACAGCTTTTTCACCGGTCTCAAACCTGATGTGAGTTTGGGGTACGCGGATTTTGTGATGATGCCGCAGGTCGTCTATACCATGCGGATAAACGACGGTGGCCAACCCGTAACCCAAATCACGCCGCCCCAATGCACTGATCAAGGCGGTCAGGTCTATTGGGGCGGGTGGAGTTTCCAGCTGGTACAACCCTAAGGCCACTGCAACCTGAAGGCTACTGTGGGGGCAGAGTGTTATTTCTGTTCCAATCCTCTCCAAGGACAAGTACGATATCTATCTTAACGTTAGAATCTTGACGGCTGTAGATGCGGCTGGACGGGATGTTTAGCGTTTTCGCCAGCAGTGCGGTCGTATAAGGGGTATTGGAATACACAATCAGCATCGATGCAGGCACCGCATCGGCGTTACTTTGTTCAACCACGTTTAATCCCAGCGTTTTTAGATAGTCACTGGTGAGGGCAGCCAGGCCCGACGTAAAGGTGCCATTTTGAACGGAAATGCGGGCTTTCTCAGTTGCCACCGATCCGATGGTAGGTTGTACCTGTACCTCAGATGTCGGCTGGTCGGTCACTAGAAGTGAAGCAGACGCGCCATCGGTGGATAAAATCTGATCGCGCAATTGGAGGATCAACTCGGTGTTTGGCAGGAGGATGTCCTGTCCATCGTACGAGGTGCTGAAGGTCACCATATCGGGGGCGATCACGCCGCGTTTAATGTTTTCTATCGGGATTTGTCTGGCGATCAATGCCAGTTTTAGGGTCTGATCAAGTGTCAGGTTGGTATGGATCCCGGCCGCCAGATCCTGGTATATACCAGGCGCATTGGCAATGATCGTCGGCCAGACGTTGGGTTTCAACACGCGGTTGCGGATACCGATGATCACCTGCTGCTGGCGGTTGGCGCGGTCAAAATCGCCGTTGGCGGTGTAACGTGCGCGCGCATAGGCCAGGGCGACCGGGCCAAACATATGCTGTGTGCCAGCTTTCAAATTGACCGTATTGCCTGGCCCCAGCGGATCGACCGTGATATCTTCTGGCACATCGATGCTGATCCCGCCGATTTCATCGACAAAACCTGAAAATGCTTTGAAATCGATTTGAGCGTAATAATTAACTGGAACGCCCAGAAACTGTGCCACGGTTTTCATCGCCAACCCGGCGCCGCCGCCGGGTAAATGTTCCGCTTCTCCCAGGAAATAGGCAGTATTGATTTTGGCTGCATAATGGCCCGGAATATCGACCCACATATCGCGAGGGATCGAAAGCATACCAACCGTGTGGGTCGCGGGGTCCAGAGTCAGCAATATCATCGTGTCTGAGCGGGGAATGTCGTAGGATTCCCAATCCCTGTAGTCTAATCCCATGATCAGAACGTTAATCCGGTCTTTGCCATTCCAACCGGTGGGCGTGGGTCCTGAACTGGATTGGAGTGGACCCGTCGATAGGGTGACGGTGCTGGTGGGTACAGCACCGGATAAAGCCGGCGTGCTCCCTGAATCGTGGCCTGAAAAAATACTGTTGCCCAGCAAGTTTACCGCGACAGAAATAGTCGCTAAAAGCACAACGATAAAAATGACAGCCAGGCTAATGGTCAGGCTGCTTTCAAAAAAGCGGTTTTTACGAGATGACGGACGGATATTACTTGGCATGTGCCTTATGATCATGAGGGTTTAACCGCAGACAGGGGGATTTAAAAGCAATGGTCATTTGGGTGCAATTTCTATTCCAAGCATAGAAATGCGGACCGGCTATCCTGGTGTCGGAAATGTTCTCTCGGTTAAATTGGGTAACCGCTCAAGGCGCCATGAAAAAGACCAGTTTCTTTCCATGACTGAGCTGTTACTATAGTTGAATATTATTAAGGCTGGCCTGGATTCTTTAACGCTGTTAGCTCATTTTAGGGGGTGGAACAGGCAGTTTTTCAACTTCTACCTGGATCCACTTATCGCCTTCATCGATCAGCATGACTGGAATATCTTCACTGATCGGATATTTCCGCCCACAATCCCGGCAAACCAGCCACGAATCCTTTACGAGGTCAAGTAAGCCTTCTTTTTCGCGTACACACGCCGGGCAGCGTAGAATATCTAAAAGATCTTGACTGACCATGGTGCCTCCGTTAGAGCTAAAGCATAAAAAAATATAGATTAAGCCACTACTCAATTGTGGGGAGAGAGTGATCTTTTTTGATTTTACCACACTCAAAAAGGCTTGGTTCTTCAGGATTACCCGTGGAATGGTCCGCATTTTGGGGTGTTAGCAAACGTACGCGGGCTAACACCCTAAAATACGGGTTTTCACCACGGAAATTCCCAATGATCCCAAAAAGGTTTACGGTGTTGGGGTGGGGCCAGGTGTAGGAATCCCCTCAGTGCCTGGTCCATATTCATAAACTGCGCGCCAGGGCTCGTAATGGGTGCTGAAAGTGTCTTGAGTGGACTTGCCGTTGAGGGTTACACTGCGGACCACAGTGATATCGGCGCCATCGGCTGAGTAATCCACCTGTTTGATCTGGCCCTTCGGAAGCTGTGGGTTTTCTTTATATTGCGGGACGGGGGCATCCACGACGTTGGTTGGACCGGTGGTTTCCCAGGTGACCTTTCGCCCATCGGAGGTTGAATAAAATTTCCAGGTCAGAGAATAGCCATCTACGGAAGTTTCCATGAGCATCCAGTAGGAAGTGTTGTTGGTGAATTTAAAATCTACCAGTGGAACAAAGACGGTGGCATCCATGCCGGCCAGTTTGGGATCGATTCCACTCCCGGGTTTCTGTTCATAATAGCTCACGCGATAGGCGTGAGGGTGGCGTTCGTTGATCGGATATCCAGTGAAAAAGACGGTGCGGTATAGGGTGGTGCTCACCTGGCAGACTCCACCGCCAACCCCCTGAATGGTCTGGTTACCCAGGATGATCAATGCTTCGGCATACCCATTATCCAGACTGATATCCCCCAGTGCGTTGGACATGGAAAAAGTTTCACCGGGCGCGACGAGCAGGCCGTGAAAACGAGAGGAAGCCGTTTTAATATTTTGGATGCGTTCTGGACTAGAACCGCGGAAATAAGAGGTTTGGGTCTGGATCAGCTCATGGATACCCAATTGATCGGCAGTAGCCGTATCGGGCGCGGCAGGTTGGCTCAGTTTGAGCACTAAGGGGATGGTGTGATCGCCATTAGCCAGTTTCTGATTGATCGCCGCCAGAGACGCATCGACATCCAGGTTGCGCCCTGTCACCGATGGTTGGATCACTTCTAATTGGTGTGTCTTATCGTTAAAAGTAAAGCGAGCGTTTTGAGGTGTCTGCAGCAGGGAAGGCGCCAGACCGGCCAGATAGGACTTTAAGATCGCGCTGTTTACCCCAACCTGGTACTGGGTCTGGCTTCCATCAGTGTTTTTGCCCTTGTCAATGGTGAGCATGTTGGCCAGAACGGAAGGTTGGATCACCCATGGACCCCCCCCGGTCTGGCCATCGGGCAGTGTCAGGGTAAGGGGTTCGCTCAAGATACGCCGGGCAATTTCAGCCTGTTGGGTGGCGTCCATCACCAGCGGTGGGGTCTCGCGTACCAGCAAGGGAATTGCGCCATCTTGTAAGGTCGGTAGCTGGACGCCAATCAGCGCGGTAGAAGCAGTGATATCCAATGTCCTTCCCACCTGGCCTGAGTTCACTACGACGGAGAGCCCATTGATCCCCAGGTGTGCTTCAAGGATGGGCCGGTCGGTTTGTTTGGAAAGTTCAAGGAGAAACTGCTGAGTCACGCGCTGGTTGAATACAGCCACCGGCGGGAGATCGACGCCTGTCCACCAGGCCTGGACCTGGACGATGAGGGCTGAGGTGGGATTGCCCTGGCGGCCGATTTGATATGCCGCCAGAGCGGTGGTCTCGGGATCGATAAAGAAGCCTAATTGGCCTGGAGAAACGGACCAGGTTTTTTCCCCGTCTTTGAGCAAGATGTGGCCTGTCTGTGAATAAGTGTAAGATTTGGAAATCTTAGTGGCGGCTTCTTCAGGGGATAAGCCACCCAGGTCGATCCCCGCTACCGATACACCGGGAAAAATATGCCCGTTATTAATAATTTCGAAGCCGAACAGGATCGCGGGAATGGCTGCTATACAGATAATGAGGCTAATGAGGCTTGTTATAAACAAGCGTTCCAGCAGATTGGTATTTTCCTGGTAAGAATTGCGAATGGGGGGATAAGGGATTGTACGCATAAGATTGAAGTAATTATACCTGATATGACTGAGGATGATGCCGTTTGATCATAGCTTGTCCGAATTCCCACTGCCCTGAGGTGACAAGACTTTGACCTTACCCACGGAAGGCTTAACGATTAGACCGCGTAAAGCGGGATAAAATTGAATGGTCTGACAATTAATTTTGATTCACGCCAATCCCCTTGACAAACAAGGGAGGAAGGGTATAATCACGGCTCGTTGCTTATGAAACATCCAGCACGCAGGCAATAAACGGTCTTGCAGAAATAGCAGATTACTAAAAATAGAAGAAAGCGTCATTGCCATTTTTGAGGGTTGTGAGCAAAGGGTACAAGCGCAGCTCACCTGATTGGTAGTCAGCGACAAGACGACCGACTGAGTGAATGAGCGGGGGCAGCCAATTGACCAAAACGGAAAATTAGCTCCCGAAAGCCCTTGACAGAACAAAAAACCGGGCTTACAATGAATGTCTCGAAAGTGCGAGAGAGAGGTCTTTGCCAGAAAGATGGCGGATCGCTGAAAACTGAAGATGCTTTTGGGTCGAGGACCAGGCTCCGTAAAGGGAAAAGAAAAGAGCGGCCGGTGTCGAAAGACATCGGCGGTTTTGTCTCGAAGACCCTTGACGAGAGTGAAGAAAGTGGTACAATCTGGCTCTCAAAGTTACTAGGACCTTAACAACTGAAAAGTGATAGGAAATAAAATGCCCTGTCGTTCAAGTAACAAAATCCGTAAACTAATATCCGAACAGGATATAGATTTTTATTGCGGAGAGTTTGATCCTGGCTCAGGATGAACGCTGGCGGCGTGCCTAATCCATGCAAGTCGAACGGAGGATGTAGCAATACATCCTTAGTGGCGAACGGGTGAGTAACGCGTTGGTGACCTGCCCCAAAGTGTGGGATAACAGTTCGAAAGGATTGTTAATACCGCATGTGGTTACCGGGTTTAGAAACCGGTAACAAAAGGAGTAATTCGCTTTGGGAGGGGCCTGCGTCCCATCAGCTAGTTGGTAGGGTAATGGCCTACCAAGGCATCGACGGGTAGGGGACCTGAGAGGGTGGCCCCCCACAATGGAACTGAAACACGGTCCATACACCTACGGGTGGCAGCAGGAGGGAATATTGGTAATGGGCGAAAGCCCGAACCAGCAACGCCGCGTGTGCGATGAAGGCCTTCGGGTCGTAAAGCACTTTTCGAGGGGATGAGGAAGGACAGTACCCTCGGAATAAGTCTCGGCTAACTACGTGCCAGCAGCCGCGGTAACACGTAGGAGGCGAGCGTTATCCGGATTTACTGGGCGTAAAGCGCGTGCAGGCGGTCTAGCAAGTTGGATGTGAAAGCTCCCGGCTCAACTGGGAGAGGTCGTTCAATACTGCCAGACTCGAGGATGGTAGAGGGAGGTGGAATTCCGAGTGTAGTGGTGAAATGCGTAGATATTCGGAGGAACACCAGTGGCGAAAGCGGCCTCCTGGACCATTTCTGACGCTCAGACGCGAAAGCTAGGGGAGCAAACGGGATTAGAGACCCCGGTAGTCCTAGCTGTAAACGATGTAGACTTGGCGTCGGCGGGTTTAAATCCATCGGTGCCGTAGCTAACGCGATAAGTCTACCGCCTGGGGACTACGGCCGCAAGGTTAAAACTCAAAGGAATTGACGGGGGCCCGCACAAGCAGCGGAGCGTGTGGTTTAATTCGATGTTACACGAAGAACCTTACCAGGGTTTGACATGCAAGTGGTAGGAAGCCGAAAGGTGACCGACCCGTCGGGGAGCTTGCACAGGTGTTGCATGGCTGTCGTCAGCTCGTGTCGTGAGATGTTCGGTTAAGTCCGCTAACGAGCGCAACCCTCGCAGTGTGTTACATGTGTCACACTGGACTGCTGGTATTAAGCCGGAGGAAGGTGGGGACGACGTCAAGTCAGCATGACCTTTATGTCCTGGGCTACACACACGCTACAATGGGTAGTACAATAGGTTGCTAAGCCGCGAGGCGGAGCCAATCCTCAAAGCTACCCCCAGTTCAGATTGTAGGCTGCAACTCGCCTGCATGAAGACGGAGTTGCTAGTAACCGCAGGTCAGCTATACTGCGGTGAATACGTTCCCGGGCCTTGTACACACCGCCCGTCACGTCATGGGAGCTGGCAACACCTGAAGCCGGTATCCTAACCCGCAAGGGAAGGAGCTGTCGAGGGTGGGGTTGGTGACTGGGACGAAGTCGTAACAAGGTAGGTGTACCGGAAGGTGCGCCTGGATCACCTCCTTTCTAAAGAGATCTGAGCAAACGTCTAAGGACGGGCGCTCTACCCTTTAGTTTCAAGTCTCGTCGCGGTGACGAGGCGAAAATGACATGGCTAATTTCCTATCACTTTTCAGTTGCTAAGGACACCGGGTACGGGCCTTTAGCTCAGTTGGTTAGAGCGCGCCTCTGATAAGGGCGAGGTCTCAGGTTCGAGCCCTGAAAGGCCCACTGCCCGGGAGTTTGATTGACCGGGGATGTAGCTTAGCTGGGAGAGCGCCGCCTTTGCACGGCGGAGGCCAGGGGTTCGAATCCCCTCATCTCCACTGAGCGATTAGATTGGAGAGAAAGTTATTGACTTTGACGACGATCGACGGCAGATAATAGATAAGGGACCTCACGCAGGGA
This sequence comes from Anaerolineaceae bacterium, assembly GCA_036787065.1. Classification (GTDB taxonomy): domain Bacteria; phylum Chloroflexota; class Anaerolineae; order Anaerolineales; family Anaerolineaceae; genus JAJYIW01. Next base: position 1,684 of record DAIQPZ010000016.1, on the reverse strand, counting down.
ATATTTCGACCCGGCGTATGTGCCGGGTCGATTTGTCTTTGAAGCATGAAAATTGAAAAAGGGTTGACAGGGGCTGAGTGCTTCTGATAGAAATCAGAGCCGCTCAGCGCCGGTCAACCGGTGCAAGGTCGAAAGACCACAGAACTTTAATAATCGAATAGAGTATGTAGGCCAAATTATTTACATGACATAAGAACGTAAGAAGTATCGATTTCTCCGCATCACGTGGAGAAGCTACTAAGGGCTTATGGTGAATGCCTTGGCGCTGAGTGCCGATGAAGGACGTGGGTCACTGCGATAAGCCTCGGGGAGCCGTGAACAGGCTTTGATCCGGGGATTTCCGAATGGGGAAACCCACCGTTGCGAACCAACGGTATCACCAGTTGAATATATAGACTGGTTGAAGGGCACCTGGGGAACTGAAACATCTAAGTACCCAGAGGAAAAGAAATTATTCCCTAAGTAGTGGCGAGCGAAAGGGGAACAGCCTAAACTCGAGAAGCTTGCTTCTCGGGGGTTGTAGGGTCTAGCGCATGGGAGTTACAAAATGATTGGTTAGTAGAATGGTGTGGGAAAGCCAACCAAAGAGGGTAAGAGTCCCGTACACGAAAATCAATCATCTCCCGCTGGATACCTGAGTACTGCCGGGCACGCTAATCCGGCAGGAAGCTAGGGAGTCCACTCTCTAAGGCTAAATACATTCAGCGACCGATAGTGAACAAGTACCGCGAGGGAAAGGTGAAAAGTACCCCTGTTAGGGGAGTGAAATAGAACCTGAAACCATAAGCTTACAAGCAGTCGAAGGGCTAATGGCGGGTTGGTGCTTTGGCGTAAGTCATTGCGCACCGCTATGCCTGACGGCGTGCCTCTTGGAGAATGAGCCTGCGAGTTAATCTTTGTGGCGAGGTTAAGGGAGTTACACCCGAAGCCGTAGCGAAAGCGAGTCTGAATAGGGCGTTCAGTCGCAAGGATTAGACACGAAACCGGGTGAGCTACCCATGGCCAGTGTGAAACGAGTCTAAACGCTCGTGGAGGCGCGAACCTACTAACGCTGCAAAGTTAGGGGATGAGCTGTGGGTAGAGGTGATATGCCAAACGAACTCGGAGATCGCTTGTTCTCCCCGAAATAGCTTTAGGGCTAGCGTCATGTGTTTAGTAACGGAGGTAGAGCACTGAATGGGCTAGGGGGCTTATCGCTTACCAAACCCAATCAAACTCCGAATGCCGTTACTCCATAGCATGATAGTCGGACTCCGGGAGATGAGTTTCGGGGTCGAAAGGGAAACAGCCCAGATCATCAGCTAAGGTCCCTAAATCCAAGCTAAGTGGGAAACGATGTGGGGTTACTTAAACAACCAGGAGGTTGGCTCAGAAGCAGCCACCCTTTAAAGAGTGCGTAATAGCTCACTGGTCTAGTGATCCTGCGCGGAAAACTTAACGGGGCTAAGCTTGGTACCGAAGCTATGGGTCTCAGCCTTTGGCTGGGGCGGTAGGGGAGCGTTCTGCCAGCAGTGAAGGTCGACCGTGAGGACGGCTGGAGCGGGCAGAAGTGAGAATGCAGGCATGAGTAGCGTAAAACACGTGAGAACCGTGTTCGCCGAATATCTAAGGTTTCCGACGCCAGGTCAATCCGCGTCGGGTTAGTCGGGCCCTTAGCCGAGGCCGAAAGGCGTAGGTGATGGAC
>DAIQPZ010000076.1:0-11832 GCA_036787065.1 Anaerolineaceae bacterium | reverse complement strand
CGGCGCGCTTCCTCAAAGCTTATCCCCTGTCCGAGCATCTTGCCCAAACGCACAGTCCGCCCGCCAAAGACAGTCACAAACAGGTCGCCTGCCCCTGGCAGCCAGGATACTTCATCCGGGTCACCCCCTAAAACCGTCAGCATACGACGCATTTCCAGACAACTCTGCGCGAAAAGCGCCGCCTGCGGATTGTACATTGCCGCCAACCCGTCTGGCCCGGCCGCCTCCATCATCCCCACGGCCAAACCGACGCCCATGGCGTAAGCATTTTTTAAGGCGGCGCATACCTCAACCCCAATCAAATGAGTGGACGTCCAAATATGATAATAAGAGGTGCCAAAAATACTTTTTAAAATAGAGAGAACCGCTTCATCTTTGCCACAGAAAACGACCCCAGTCTGGCGGCGGGCAGCCAGCTCATGGGCAATGCACGGTCCACCAATTGCATTTAAACTGATCTTGCCTTGCAGGGTCACCGGCAGCCGCCGAGAGATAGCTTCGGGTAGGATTAGCAAGTCCCCATCCGGCTGGTCTTCCAGGCCTTTGGTCACCGCGATCACCGGTACACCGGGTTTTAGATGTGGGCCGACCACTTCAGCAAACCAGCCGACGCCAAAACTACTCACCCCGTTCGCGATAAAATCCACACCCTCCAACGCAGTGGACAGTTGGGTAGCTTCAAAAGCAGTCACACCGGTTGGCACATGGCGATTCAAACGTGGATGACTGCCATTTTTATGGATGCTGGCAATTATTTCTTTGTCGAACGGCGTACCTATCAACCGTACCGTATGGCCATTATCCGTTAATGGCCAGGCCAGAGCCGTGCCCATCATCCCCGCTCCAATAATTGCGATCACACTCATCCCGAATCCTCCTGGGTTATATGTCCCTATCATAACTGTTTCTACCTGATAGGGCAAGTTGGCTCAGACCCTGAGGGTAGAGAAATATAAAAACAATTAACCCGGGCAGCACCCGGTTGGGATGACCTACCCGTACCAGGGAGGCAGCAACCAGACCTTGTTCGACAGCCCGGCCGATTGGGTTTCGCCCATCGCGGGCAGGCCCGACGAAGCCTACATCGATAACCCTTCACCCGCCTACCGGAGAAAAGTGATCGTGAATGACGCCGACCCCCTGGGGGGCCATACTCTGGGCGATAGACCCTGAGTGTGGAAAAGTTTCTGCCGTAGTCTAAATGTACTTTTTATGGAAACTCTCGACCCATCGCCCACCTGGCAAGATTCTGCCCGTCAAACCATGGGACAGGAATGCGTCTTATTTACCCGGCTTGACCTGACAAGCCTGATGCCACATGGTGAACTAACTTCGACTCCTTACTGTCTGGCCCGTTCAGGCGGCGAATACCTGGTATTCCAACCTTGTGATGGGTCGTTTACGCTGGATTTGAGCGGTGCGTCCGGCCAATTTACCGTGCTGTGGTCGGATGGCGCGGTTGGCGATCCCATGGCCGGCGAGACTATCACTGGAGGTGAGGTGTGCAATTTTACACCACCCTTTAAAGCCCCACTCGTTTAGCATCTCAAGCTAAAGCAGGTTTAGCCGGTGAGCCTTTTCTACCGCCTCAACCCTATTGGATACGGACAACTTGAAATAAATGCGCTTCAGATGAGTCTTAACGGTATTGGCGGATACGAATAACGCCAGGGCAATCTCCTGGTTGGAAAACCCCGCCGAAACCAACTGCAGGATGCGCATCTCGCGCTGGCTGAGCGGCTCAAAAGGTTCATCGTCCTTACCGGTCAGCCGGCGATCCCCACCAATCAATCCAACGCTTCTGCTCTTTAGTGTGGGGAAACTTGCCAGCAAACGATCCAGGTAAAGCTTAATGGGTCCAGCTTGTCCAGAGCTGTTCCGCGCCAGGCAAGCCTCCAACAGCTGGCGTACGACCTCGCCCCCATCAATAAACGTGCGCACATAACCCTGGGATTGTCCAAGTTTCAACGCTCGCTCAAGGGTGAGCTGTGCTCGCGCCTGGTCACGCTTACGGTCGTAAGCGACCCCCAACAGTACCAGCACAGACAATATCTGGCCAGGGTGGCCAGGTGAAGACGCATTTCCAAGATCTTTACTGCCGTCCAGCGTATTTTGCGGTTCCCCTCAAGTTGTCCCGATTGGCGCAGAAGTTCGATCGTATTGGAAACAATCAGATCGACCCGTTCGAGGGCGGTCATTCCTTGCTCACCCGCGGATAAAGCTTGCATAGCAAGTGCGTAATGGAGGGAGCTGTCTACCAGATGTTCCAGGTGGCCCCATTGAGTACAGCGTTCGATCCCCTGCCTGGCCTGTTCAGCGGCTTCATCAACCCTGTTCAATTCGTACAGCAGGCTGGAATAAAAAGCATTTATTTTTCCCAGGGTGGGAAATGCCTTTGAGGAGGCATCTTGACTTTCGGCGGTAGTCTGCAACGCCTGGCGGTAGATCGACTCAGCCTGGTCCAGTTGGCCCAATTCGACCAGTAAAGAAGCCTGACTGGCGTAAATAATCAGCAAGCTGGAAATATTTCCAGACAAACAGGCTGCGCTGACCGCTTCCTTAAATGCCAACAAGGCCTGATCCACCTCATTCCGCCGGGTGTAAGCATCACCCAGATTGAGAGCCAGGATACTACGCCAAAGCCCCTCGCTCTCGGGTAAGCGTTTAAGCGCGCGTTGAGAGAGCTCAAACCCACGCTCCTCATCTCCCAAATTCATCGCAACCGTCCCGCGGATGGCATCGATATGCCGGGACCAGGTTTCAAAAACAGTGGGATCATCTGCGCCGCCTACCAGCTTGCGTACCGCCAGACCGGCCTCGGCAGATTTGAGATAGCTCTCCACCTCGGTGAAACGGGCATTATATAACAGGGTCCAGCCATACAGGATTGATCAGCGTGGCCAGGTTGGCTTCTGGCGCCATCGCCGTACCATCGAGGAAAAACTGGTAAGGAATAGCGACCAGATTGAGGATCACCGGGTAATCCTTTTCAACAGCAGCGGTAAAATAACCCCAGAAACGAGCTGGATCATTATCGGCTGGATCCAGGGTGACCCAGGCGACCGGCTGCGAGAGGGTGCGCAGCCAACCAGAGACGAGGGTCGTCTTACCAAAACCGGCCGGCCCACGAGCAGAAGCGGGTAGGATAAGCCCCGGGCCAGCTTATCATACAACCGGGCGCGTGGGATTAAATCGGGGCGCGTCGGTGGGGGAAGCAGCCGGGTGGTTAGGAAAGGAAAGGCAAATTTTTCAGAAATGAGATGGCCAACACTTTCGATATGGCTTGAACATGCGATTAAGATGCAACTTTATTCATCTTCTTGCGTATTAATTTTGTAAGAGCAATGATCAACATCGGTAACTGCTCAGGCTCGTGTGATAAAGACTCGAATTTGAGGTGTTTGCGGGACCTTCGCACCCCGCAAACACCTCAAATTCGGCGCCTTTCACCCCAAAGCTGAGTAGCTACCCACATCGTAATTATATAATCATATTCGAGTCATTTGGTAAAAAAGTTTAGGCTGGAGGAATGATGAACGAATCTCGAAAACCAAGGTTAGCTGTCGGTCTTTTCTTGATCCTGATCGGCATCTGGCTGTTGGCCACGCGACTGATCCCCGGATTTGAAGAAAGCCTGAGCAGTCGACTCGGATGGCCAATGATTATTGTCACTGTCGGAGCCTTTCTCCTTTTCCTGGGCCTGGTGGTCGGCACTCCAGAAATGGCCATCCCGGCCAGCATTGTGACTGGCACCGGCTTGCTGCTGTATTATCAAAACGCCAGTGGAAACTGGTTGAGCTGGTCCTATGCCTGGACGCTTTACCCAGCTTTTGTCGGTGTGGGGTTGATTTTTTCGCGACTTTTGGGTTCAAGGCAGGGGGCTAATTTCCGTCATGGCCTGAACCTGATCCTGATCAGCCTGGTGATGTTTGCAATTTTTGGCTCTTTCTTGGGTGGTTTTGCGTTCTTAGGCCCTTACTGGCCGTTGATCCTGGTGGCGGCGGGCTTGATGCTCCTGCTACAAAACATTTTCGTTCGCCAACATTAAACTCGCCAAATTATTTATTTTCTTGCCGTAGGGCTGACAGCCCTATCGACCAATCTCAAGGAGGAGAACCATGAAAGGATCTTTTTGGCGCTTTATCGCTGGGGCGATGTTGCTGCTGTTTGGCGCTATAGCCTTGTTACAAAACTTTAATGTCATCAACATTGGCAACAACCTGTGGGGACTCTTGATGGCAATTATCTTCTTCGGCGCTGGCGCGGCCTTTATCTCTGTGTTGATCGCCAACCGTTTAAACTGGTGGGCAGCCATACCCGGAACCACATTAATGGCAATAGGCGTCATCATCGCCATCCCCTTGCTCTTTCCGGGCTTTAACAACAGCCTGCTTGGCACCATCTTCTTGGCTGCTATTGGCCTCAGCTTCTGGTTGGTATATTTCATTTCCCCGAGTAACTGGTGGGCGATCATCCCTGGTGGGGCGCTGTTCACCCTGGCAGCCATTGCCGGGTTATCCGATGTCAACGGTTTCGAAACCGGCAGCCTGCTCTTTATCGGCCTGGCAATGACTTTCGCCCTGGTTGCACTTCTGCCAGCCAACGGCCAGCACATGACCTGGCCATGGATCCCGGCGGGTATTCTGTTTGTTTTCGGCGCGTTGATCCTGTTCAACACCTCTCAATGGGGCCGGTATTTGTGGCCAGTGATGTTGATTGTGGTGGGCGCCGTGATTATCCTGCGTCCTCGTTTACACAGGTAAACCTATGGAACATAAACTCATTCGGAGCCGCGACGATTCTATCCTGGCGGGTGTGTGCGGCGGCCTGGGCCAATATCTTGGCATCGATTCGAACCTGGTCAGGGTGTTCTTTGTCTTTTTGTCTATTTTCAGCGGTCTGGGCACGTTGATTTACTTCTTGTTGTGGATCCTGGTTCCCAGAGAAGATCAAGCAGGGTACCCCAACGGCTCTGTTTCTAATCGGTTGCATCAGGTGCGGGATGATTTCCTCGACTTCACCCACAACCCCAATCCCAAAGCCGCCACTTGGGTAGGGATTGCCATGGTTGCTGCAGGCGCCATTTTCTTGTTGCAGGCGCTAAACCTTCCGTTCCTGCATTGGCTTAACAGTGGGGTGATATGGGCCACCGCATTAATTTTTGGCGGTGGCGTGTTAGTTTACCGCGCATTGAAGGGATAACGCTCATGGAAACGAAAGAACGACTTGTACGCAGGTGGAGCATATTCTGGCCCCTGGTTTTAATTGGCGCTGGCTTGCTGCTCTTCTTAAACGCCATTGGAACGATCCCTGGCAGCTCTTGGGACATCGTTTACCGCTTCTGGCCAGCTATTTTCATCGTATCCGGCTTGGATGGAATTTTTCGCCGGCAAGCGGTAGTATTTTCGACTTTCGAATTTGGCATCGCCCTGGCCTACCAGCTCAGCTTGCTGGGAATTATCTCTGGTATCGATTGGTACTTGGCCATCCGCTTCTGGCCTTTGTTGTTGATCGCCGTTGCCATGGACCTGATCATCGGTCATCGGAATATCTGGTCATCGCTGATCGGACTGGGGCTCGGTCTTTTGCTTCTGGCCGGCTTTGGCTTGGCCGTCACACGATTAGCTCACATCGAACCTTTGAACACCCAGGTCATCAATCAGACTCTGGATGGCGCTAAGCGCGCCAATATCACCATCTCACCTTCATTGGGCAGGCTGATCGTTACCGGTGGCGCGGAAAAAAACAACCTGATCAACTCGCGGCTCAGCCTGGTGCGAAACGATCGGCTGGACCAGAGCTACCAGATCCAGGATGGCACGGGCAATTTCAGCATTATGACAAATGGCAGCTATTCCGTCGTTTATCCAAACCTGAGCAGCACCGACCCTAACATGCAGACCTGGACCTGCCGGTTAAATTCTAGCATCCCAATCGATCTGCACCTGAATCTGGGAGTTGGTGAAATTTCCGCTAACCTGCCCGAGATCCAACTCACCAACCTGGACGCTAAACTGGGTGTTGGCCAGGTTCTACTGACCCTACCAGCCGGCGGAACCTACCATGTATCTGTCAATAATGGGGTCGGCAGCACGCTGGTAATCGTCCCCAAGGGCAATCCCATCCGAGTCCACATCGAAACCGGCCTGGCGGCCAGCCACCTGCCAACCGATTTTTCCCGCCAGGGCGACAATGCTTACTCGCCTGGGGCAGAGAAGGCCAATAGCGGCATCGATCTGTCCCTTAAACAAGACATTGGCAGCCTCGAAGTCCGGTACCAACCCTAAGGTTACAAGGAGATAGTCATGCAGTCATCGCGCGGTTACCGTTCATTATTCTGGCCAATCCTCTTGATTGGCGTTGGCATAACCTGGCTGATGGGTAACCTGGGCATAATCCCCTCGGATAACTTCTACAGCCTGGGCCGCCTGTGGCCGCTGCTGCTGGTCGTGATCGGCCTGGACATGCTATTTGGGCGCAGGTCGACCCTGGGCAGCGCGATTATCGGTCTGATCACGGTCGGGATCATCGCCGTTTTCCTGGTCTTCGCCCCTTCTTTGGGCCTGGCGCACGCGCCATCCGTTACAACCTCGACTTACCACGAAGTCATCGGCCAATCAGCTTCTGCTACAGTCAACCTGGACCTGGCCTCAGCCCGTACTTCTTTGTATGCCCTGTCTGACTCGCCCGACCTGATTAATGCCAGGATCGACCATCTTGGTTTTATCCATTTCAACGTTTCCGGGATTAATCAGAAGAAAACTATCCAATTATCAGAGACCGGTTATGTAAACGACTGGTTGAATCCGGCCAATTGGGGCCTTGACCTGCGCTGGGACATTGGACTTACCCCCAAAATACCGCTCGATCTGCAAGTCAAGGCTGGCTCAGGCAGCGGTTCCTTAGACTTCTCGAAAATTAACCTGACCGGGCTAAAGATAGACGCCGCTTCTGGAAGTATGTCTGTCGTCTTACCAAAAACGAGCAGCCACTACCTGGTAGATATCATTGGCGCATCCGGCTCACTCGACCTGGTCGCTCCATGCACCGACCTGGAAATCCGCCTGGATAGCGCCAGCGGCAGCCAGACGATCAACTTACCCAAGGGCTGTGCAGTGCGCGTGGACGTGCACGACCGGGGTTCCGGCAGCATCAACCTCCCCGGCAATCTGGCACAGGTAAACGGCAGCAGTGGCAGCCGGGCCACCGGCGCCTGGGAAAATTCTGGTTACAACCCGGCTCCGCCCGCTATCCTGATCAACATTACCAGCGCCGGCTCAGGCAGCATCAATATCCATTAAAACCAACCACTCTTCTCCTGGGATTCACCCCATTTCACCGCCCCCTAAAAAGGGCGGTGAAATCATTTTAAAACGCTTTTACGCTATAATGAGCCGGTAAAAATAGAATTATTTGACTGCTCAGGCATCCGTGGAATGGAACTTTCTTCTCATGGCTGGTCAGTTACGAATTAACCATTCTTTGGAGGCGTCTGTGAAACAGTCAACTTTGCATATGATCGGCAACGCACATATCGACCCGGTTTGGTTGTGGCAATGGACCGAAGGCTTCCACGAAGTCAAAGCCACTTTCCGCTCAGCCCTTGACCGCATGAAAGAATATCCCGATTTCACCTTTACCGCCAGCTCCGCCGCTTTCTACGATTGGGTGGAACAAAGTGACCCGGCCATGTTCGTTGAAATTAAAGCCCGCGTAGCCGAAGGCCGCTGGCAGCTTGCCGGCGGTTGGTGGGTCGAGCCCGATTGCAACATTCCGGGGGGTGAGTCGTTTGTGCGCCACGGACTGTATGCTCAGCGTTTTTTTATGGAAAAATTTGGTGTGATGGCGCGGGTTGGTTATTGCCCCGATAGTTTCGGGCATACCGGCATGCTCCCCCAAATTCTCCACAAAAGCGGGCTGGATTATTACGTTTTCATGCGCCCAGCGCCGGACGAGAAGGATCTGCCCGGCTGGTTGTTCTGGTGGGAAGCTGACGATGGATCGCGCGTGCTGACCTATCGCATCCCATTCAGTTACGGCAGTTGGGGTGGCGACCTGGTTGATAAGGTTAAGGCCACCAGCGCGTTGATGGAACCGCCAATCAACGAATTGATGGCCTTCTACGGCGTGGGCGACCACGGCGGCGGCCCTACTCGGGAAAACCTGGACAACCTTTCCTTGATAGACCAGGACCCAGACCTGCCTCAGCTGACATTCAGCACCCCTGAACAGTTTTTCAAACAGGTCCTGAGCAAAGGTTGGCGACTGCCGGTGGTCCATGACGACCTGCAGCACCATTCCAGCGGCTGCTACTCGGTTAATTCGACCATTAAACGCACCAATCGCAGGGTAGAAAACCTGTTAATGGCCGCTGAGAAATTCAGCCTGGTCGCCAACTGGGTCACTGGCCAACCTTACCCGCAAGACACGGAAAAAGCATGGAAAAATGTGCTTTTCAACCAATTTCATGATGTGATGGCTGGCACCAGCATCGAGCCAGCTTACATCGATGCCCAGGCTACCCACGGTGAATCGATCGCCATTGGCCAAAGGGCGCTTAACCTCGCTACCCAGGCCCTGGCCTGGGGCATCCGCATCGCCCCGGAAGAATGCCGCTGGCCTATTGTCGTGTTCAACCCGAATGCCTGGCAAATGAAAACCAATATTCAGAAAGATATCGTCTTTTACGGGCTGCCCGATGATGCGGTGCTGCTCGACAGCCGGGGCCGGGGCCTGCCTTTCCAGGTAGTTCAGGGCTTGGCCCTGGTACCTTTTGGCCCGTGTGTCAGCTTCACCGCCGAGCTGCCAGCCCTTGGCTACACCACTTTCATGCTGCTTACCCGGGCAGACCAATCGACCTATCCAGACATCGTGGCCAGCGCAACTTCCCTCGAAAACCGGAACTGGAAGCTTGAGATCGATCCGGTTACAGGCGCGATGCAAAGCCTGGTGGATAAAGCCTCCGGCGGGGAGATTTTAAAAGGTCAGGCCGCCCGCGCCGAAGTGATCGATGACCCCAGCGATACCTGGAGCCATGGCATCTTACGCTTCGACAAGGTGATCGGCACCTTCAAGGCCGACAGCCTTATCCTGACCGAGGTGGGACCGGTCAAAGCCACCCTCACCGCGCGCAGCAGCTACGGCGCATCTCACCTGACCCAGGCGTACACGCTGTATGTTGACCTGGACCGCATCGACGTGGCCGTCACTGTAGACTGGCACGAATCGCAAAAAATGCTCAAGCTGCGCTTCCCGCTAAATATCGATCAGGGTATTGCCACTTATGAAACCTCTTACGGGACGATTAACCGTCCGATGGATGGCGAAGAAGAACCAGCCCAGGCCTGGGTGGATGTGAGTGGGGTTTTGAACGGAACGAACCAGCCTTACGGGGTCAGTCTGCTCAACGATGGTAAATACAGTTTCGATATCCAACCCGCAGACATCGGCATGACGGTGCTGCGCAGCCCAATCTTTGCCCACCACATGCCGGCTGAGCCCGATCCAGCACGTTCCTATACCTGCGTGGACCAGGGTGTTCAGCACTTCAATTACACCATCTTGCCCCATTCGGGCGATTGGAAAAATGCGGGCACGGTACGCCGGGCAGCTGAGTTGAACCAGGCCCCCGTCGTGCTGATCGGCACCGCTCATCCCGACGGTGCACTGCCCAAGGAAGATTCTTTTATCCACGTCGACCAACCCAACATCCTGGTCAGCGTGGTTAAAAAGGCAGAAGACAGCGATGGGATGATCCTGCGCGCTTACGAAACCAACCATCAGGCTACCAAGGTAGGGATAACCCTGCTCAAATGGGGACGCACCCTGACAGCCTCATTCGGCCCGTGCGAGATTAAGACCTTCCTCATCCCACGGGACCCGGCCGCGGTGGTTGTGGAAACCGATCTGTTGGAACGGCCTGTGTAATATGGGAGACCCTCAGAAACTTGAAAGACTCGAACGCCGAGAGATTTACCGCAGCCGTTGGGTGAACCTGTTTGTAGACCGGGTTCGTTTCCCAAACGGAACGATCATCCCAGAACACCACTTACTGGACTTTGATCATCCGGCGGTGATGGCTATCGTTCAAAACCAGGCTGGACAATACTTGATGGTGAAAGTCTGCCGTTACCCTACCGGCCGGTCGGAATGGGAATTTCCGGCTGGGTTGATCGAGGACGGCGAGACACCTATCCAGGCCGCCAGACGTGAAATTCTGGAAGAAACTGGCTTCATTACCCGTGACCCCGTTTTGCTGTATTCGTTCAACCCGATGAGTGGGTTGGCCAATAAAGTTTTTTTCGTGATGCGCTGCCAGGTGGAAGGGATACCTGGCAGTTATGACACACAAGAGATCAGCGGAGTGGCCTGGTTTACAGAGAACGACATCCTGGCTATGATCCGCGCCGGCGAGATGCAAGATGGCTACTGCCTGAACGCCTTTTTTCTACACAAGACCCTGTAAGCAATACAATCGATAAAATAATCGGTCCCAATTTATAGCTGGGACCGATTATTTTATGTCTTGTGAATTGCCGTGGTATTCCACGAGATAAACAGCCCGGCTAGTAAGCAACGAAGCAGATGGGAACGACCGGTTATGTCGGGTAGATGTAGATCTCTTCCCCATGACAGTAATTTACTGTGACACATTGAGCAGGTAGGTGGTCATCCCATCGGTGTATTTGACCAGGGTATGCTGCGCCGCCGTGTCATACCAGGCGGTTGATTTATCCAAGGAGACCTTCCAGGCATTATAGCTACCCGCGGGCACCCTCACCGCCTCCTTTGAGTAAACCATCGCAACCGAGTCCACCTGCGTAGGGGCACTGCGGTCGAGGTGATCGTTGTAGATCATCGGGTAAGCCAGGCTGGTATTGCCGCCGTACCCATCACTAAAAGGCAGCCCCATCAAGCGCCAGGGCCATTCGTCCTGATAAAGGCCATCGGCGGGGAGCGCCAACGGTATCTGGGTTTCACCGCTCCAGGACACCTGCAGGGTCAACCCCTTACTGGCGCCCACATCAACTGAGATAGCATTATCCACCTGTTGACCGATGGTTCGGCTATCCAGGTGGATCAAATTTAGAGTCGCCGGCTCCCAATCGGCACGTAATCGCCGGTCGAATGTTGTATCCTGGTAGAAACTATTTCCGCTGTGCAGTTGGTAAGCCTCCTGGTGCACTTCGCATTCCAGGTGAATGCGGTCCACCTGAGCCGTGCGCTGGCAGGTCGCTTTGCCGATCACCTGACCGCCCGCATTGCGTAGCTCATACTGCCAGGTTGCCGGGATGTCTATCCCAGTGGACTGGAGCGCCAGGCGTTGGGTGATGAACAGATTGGGGCTGCGCCAAACCATAAAATCAGCCAGCGCCATCCCCATGACCGGAACACCCGAATCCCTCAAAAATAGCATCGGCGCCACAGAGTTCGTCGAGTTGGAAAAAGACCGCCTGCCAGGTGCGACTCTTGAAAAGTTGATGAAACTCAAACCGGTCCTATTTTCCATGGAACGCGATGCTGGTTGGATCTCTTTTGGAGTGAGTGACACCATGGAAGGGGCAGAAGCGATCATCCACACCTTGCGCGAAGACGGCGTGCAGACCGGCTTCCGCCATCATTCGGTGTCACTTGAAGACGCTTTCTTGCATCACGCCGGCCAGCTAGCCGAAAAATTTGACCAATAATTAAAGAGTCCCCGGAATTGAGGTGTTTACGGGTGCTTCGAACCCGTAAACACCTCAATTCCGGTCCTTATTTACACGTATTTGAAAGGAATCAATATTATGGACTCCAGCCTGACCTAACCCATGGCGCCGTTAAGCGCCATCC
>DAIQPZ010000075.1:0-11879 GCA_036787065.1 Anaerolineaceae bacterium | reverse complement strand
CGTCCCCAACCTGGAACGAACGCACCACGGCTTCGGTCTGGCGGCTCCAGGGCAGTGATCCCGCCGCCTACTACTACACCCGCGTGAGCTTTTCGGGCCAATTTTTTGATGTTCAAAGCATCAGCCAGAGTATCCAATTTCACCACCCCTTCCAGGTCAGCTCCAGGCGCCTGGAGCGGGGTGGCATACGAACCCGCGGCGATCAGTAGCCGGTCAAAAGAGACGCGCGAATGGTCATCCAGCTCTAAGATATGTCCCGCCGGATCGAGGCGGGTAATGAGCGCCTGGCGATAGGCCAGGTCGAGCTTGCGAAAAAAATCTTCATCAAAGGGGAAAAGTGAATGGTCAGGCACCTCGTGCGTCAGGTAGTAGGCCAGGCCGGGACGAGAATAATAACCATGCAGGTCGTCTCCGAACATGGCGATGGCGCTGTTTGGATCTTTGGAACGAATGGCTTCTACGGCTGAAACACCTGCCACTCCGCTGCCGATGATGACATAACGCTTGTTCATTTTTTTGGGGTTAAAAAATATGCTTCTTTCAGTGGGTTGAGTGGAAAATACCGGACTTTTCGAAACGTAACACACCCCGCGGGCAGCGTGCCACGCATTCACCACAGGTTAGGCAGTGGCTATCTTTGACTGGCATCCCAATCCAGGCGTGCTGGCGTACATCGATCGAGATCGGGCAGTTATAAGAACAGACCCAAACTGTACACAGCGCGATGAGTCTGCGACCACGATCCCTTCGACCAGTACCTGCCGGCGAGTTTGGTCTAGTTTGAGTAAACGATTGAACATCACTTAATTCTACAAATATTCCACATTTTTTGTGAAGGTTTTTATGAATTTTCTCGGTATGGTCGGGCTTGTGTGAAAAAGACCCGAATTTGAGATGTTTGCGGGTGCGGAGCACCCGCAAACATCTCAAATTCGGCAACTATCATCTCATGGCTGAGCAGTTACGAATTTTCGCGTACCGCAATTTCCGTGGTAAATCCCAATGAACCTGATTTTTTATTCCGTAAACCGGCATTTGATGCTAAACTGCGAGGAAACAATATCAGTAATTGCTCAGCCGTGAGAAGAAAGTCCCCGAATTTGAAGTGTAGGCCTTACTTGGTAAACGCAACCACCTCAAATTCGGACCTTTTCACCCACAAGGATATAGGTAAACCTGAAGGACCATTTTGCAACCAAAATGAAATTAATGCGTATTAAGTATTAGAACAAATAAAACCAGGAGCAATTTGTGAGCAGCAGCGAGACCGAATGGCTCGACCGGGCCCAACATGCCGATGAAGAAGCCTTTACCCATCTGGTAGAAACATACCAGACGCAGGTATTCAATTTGTGCTATCGCATGCTGGGCGATCCGGCCGAAGCAGAAGATGCCGCCCAAGAAAGTTTTTGGCGCGCCTACCAGGCAATCCAAAAATACGACCAGACTCGCTCTTTCATCACCTGGCTGTTATCGATTGCTGCCCACTTTTGCATCGATCAGATACGCAAACGGCGCATGATGGTTTTACCGATGGATATTCTGCCAGAAGAAGAAGCCCCCGATCCGATGCCAGGGCCAGAAAGCCATTATAACCGGCGGGAGGAACAGGTCCAGGTGCATCAATTATTAGATTATTTAAGTGCGCAGGATCGCGCTGCAATTATTATGCGTTACTGGTATGACTTATCTGATGAAGAGATCGCCAAGGCACTCTCCCTCACGGTTAGTGCGGTGAAAAGCCGCCTGCACCGCGCGCGGAAAGAATTGGCCATCCATTGGAAGACCCACCAGGCAAAATCCGCCCGGTCCGAAAGGAGTTACCATGAAATCCCAGTCTTTTGATGATTGGATCCTCGCCGACGACCCCCTCAGCCCGGAACAGGAATCGACCCTCAAAAAGGCAATCGCTTCGCTGCCCCTCGGCGAAAACCAGACGCCGTGGGTCCGATCCTTCCAGCAAGTGGAACACGTCTTCAAATCGGCCCCACTGGCAGCTCCAGCGGCCGGGTTCAGCGGCCGTTGGCAGTCGCACCTGGCCGAGAAAAAAGCCAGGCACCAGCGTCTTATGATTGGATTGGGTGCTCTGTTGGCTATTGCCTCAGGAACCGTGATCGGTTTGGCCATCTTTATCCCGCAGTTGGAGACCGTTTCAATAGCGCAGTTGGCCAACAGTCTCATCTCCAGCCTGGTTATATTGACTGCCAGGGTTTACCAGATCCGCCTGCTAGCCTCTTACATTTTTAGGGAACTGCCTCCGGTTGTGCCCATCGTCTTGTGGGTAGGGATTGCGACCAGTATGAGCCTGTTCACCCTGGCATGGGTCTATACCATGTGGCGCATCATCATCCCGAAAGGAATTAAAGCATGAAACATTTTTATAAGATCGCCTTATTTTTAGTTCTCGCATTGCTGGTCGCGTTGGTCTTTCCGAGCAGCGCTTTTGCCCAACCGCTCAAAGAGGATAAAGTCGTATTTGGAGATACCTACCGCCTGGGTACGGGTGAAACTCTAGATGGAAATCTGGCTGTCTTTGGTGGGGCAGTCACATTGGAAAAGGGGTCGAACGTCACCGGTGATGTCAGTATGCTCGGTGGCGCCGTGGACGGCGATGGATTGATCGGTGGCAACATTAAATTCATCGGCGGCACCTTGACATTGGGTGACAATGCGGTGGTCAAAGGTAACGTACAGACCTTCGGCGGCACTTTGCGTAAATCAGAAAAAGCAATCGTGGGCGGTAAGGTAACTACCGGTGGGACCAGCCCATTTCAGTTCAACACACCCAACTTGCACTTGCGTCCAAACACCTGGATTGACCTGACCCCTGTGCGCACAGTGTTCGGTGGGACTGCAGCCAGCCTATTCATGGCGGCACTGGCTATGCTGGTGGCCCTCTTCTGGCCCAAAGGTACAGAAAGGGTAGCCCATGCCATGATAGCCAGCCCTGCCCTCAGTGGTGGCATTGGCTGCCTGACTTTGTTGGTTGCCCCGGCGTTGATCATTTTACTAACGATCACGATTATTCTCAGCCCAGTCAGTCTGGTGGGTATCTTGCTCCTGGTGATTACATTCATCTTCGGTTGGATCGCCTTCGGCATGGAAGTTGGCAAGCGCATCAGCCAGGCCTTTAATGTCACCTGGCACCCGGCGGCCAATGCCGGGCTGGGCACGCTGGTGGTGACCCTGATCGTCTCTTGGGTCAGCCTGATCCCATTCATCGGGTGGCTGTTCGGCTGGCTTGCGCCCCTTCTGATTGTCGTAACCGGTCTGGGCGGTGTACTGGTGACCCGCTTCGGCACGCAAACCTTCCCTGTTCCATTGACCGGTAGTGAACCGCCAACCCCGGCTGTGGGTATTCAACCCTATCCACAACCGCCCGTGCCCCCGGCTCCCACGACACGACCTGAACCGCCTGCCAGTACTCCCGACCTCACCCCCCAGGTGAGTGCCATGGACGCAGATGTTCCTGACCTGAATCCTTTCTCGACTGCGTCAGATGCTGTAATACCGGACCTCAACCCGGATGAAAATCCGTCAACTAACCCACCCACCTCCCCAGACCAGGGGACGGGCACACCTGCCTGATGCCTGGAGAAAAGCATGAATAACCGCCGATTGATTCCCGTGGTGATCGTCCTGATGTTGGCCATGCTGGCCTGTACCTTCAATTTCAATTTCCCATCGCTCCAGACCACTGAAACAAAAACACTTACCCTCCATGAACCCTTACCCAAAGGCCTGGATATTGCCAGGGTATCTTTAAGCATTCCGGCGGGGACGTTAAGCTTGAAGGGTGGCGCCACAGGCCTTTTGGAAGGCACAATTAGTTATAACGTTAAAGATTGGGACCCTGTCATCACCCGCGATAGCGGCGTCGTATCCATTAAACAGGGCGATGTCAATAAAATTAACGGTGTGCCAACCCAAGAAATGGTGAACGATTGGTCGCTCAATCTGCCCAATTCGGTCCCCCTCGTTCTGACCATCAATGCAGGTGCATATAAGGGCGTCCTCGATCTGGGTGGACTGCCCCTCAAAAGCCTGGCCATCATCGACGGCGCCAGCCAATCGAAAGTTAATTTCAGCCAGCCCAACCCGATCCAACTGGAAACCTTTACTTACAAGACCGGCGCCTCCCAGGTGGACATGGAAGGTCTGGCCAACGCTAATTTTACCAATCTCAGGTTTGACGGGGGCGCCGGCGATTATACCTTCGATTTCTCCGGCAGTCTTTATCGCGACGCAGTCATCGCGATAAAGGCCGGGGTAAGCAACATAACCTTGAATATCCCTGTGGGCACGCACGTCATCATCGATAACCACGGGGCGATTAGTAATATCAACACCGAAGGGACCTGGGTCGTGAATGGAAGCACTTACGAAGCCAGCGGGAACGGCCCGGTGATCACCGTTTCGATTGACATCGCGGTGGGTAACCTGAAACTGGTGCGCAAGTAATTTTCCCCCCTCATGTCTAGGTAATCCTAAAAATGATGGGATCAACCTGCGCCCTCGGGCTCATTCTACTAATAATATGGCACTTTGGGAATTTCCATGGTGAAACCCCGCATTTGGGGGTGTGAACGCGAGTACGCGTTCACACCCCCAAATGCGGTCCATTCTCACGGCAAATCCCAAAGATCCAATAATATACCGATAAATTAGACAAAAACAGTAAAGATCAGGTTAAAAAACCAATGCTCACTGGCAGTACAGTCCGCCGGATAGGATGAACTGGTAAACTGCCTGAGGAAGGTAATATTGAAATGGCCGGCCGCTGGCGGCGCGCTGGCGGATCTGGCTGGAAGAAATTTCGAGCAAAGGAGCGGTAACAAATTTAACTTTGGCCGTCACGCCTGGCAGGCGGCGCTCCAAGGCCGACAGATCCACCCCATCGCCAGGCCGGCGCATCACACCCAAAGATTCTACCCGCCCGAGCAGGTCACACGGCCTGTACCAACCCGGCAGGTCGTGTAACGAATCCCCCCCAATCAGGTAAACCAGGTCTGCGCCTGGGTAGGCCTCACCCAACAACCGCAAAGTATCGACGGCATAATGCGGCCCGGGGCGATCGAGGTCTACCCTCGACAACTCAAAATTGGGGTTATCCTGGATAGCAGCCTGGAGCATGGCCGTACGCTGACCCAACGGGGTGACCACCTGGCCCCGTTTATGCGGTGGGGTGGGGGTAAGCACCCACATCAAACGGTTTAAGGCCAGTTGGTAGCTGCATTCCGCCGCCAAAATGAGGTGCCCTATATGGGGCGGATCGAAGGTCCCGCCAAAAACGCCTATGCGCATCTAAATTCAGTCCTGCCATTCCAACTCATAACTATCGCCAATAAAGACCGTATCCCCATTCTGTACGCCCGCTTCACGCAAAGCCTTGTCCACCCCCAGCGTCTCCATTATATGCTGGAAACGTCGTACTGACCCCTGGTGCTCCCAATACGTCATAGCGGCCGACCGTTCGATGGACGGACCACTTACCCGCCAGCCATCTGGGACCTGTTCGACCTTGAACGACTTAAAATCTTCGTCAAACCGGTAAACCGGGATAGCCGCCGCCGGGGTTTCTACTTCAGGCAGGCTTTCAAGCAACTGGTGCGCCTGCCAAAGCAGGGGTTTGACCCCATCGCCGGTGTAAGCCGAAATCGCCACCGCCTGGATACCGCGCGCTTCGAGCATGAGTTTAACTTCAGGCCAGCGGCCAGCGGCTTCGGGGTCGTCGATCTTGTTGAAGGCCACCAACTGCGGTTTTTTACCTAGCGCCGGGTCAAACAAGGCCAACTCGCTGTTGATCTGCGAATAATCCGCCAACGGGTCGTCCGACAGGCCGTTGATCAGGTGAATGATGACCCGTGTACGCTGAATATGGCGTAAGAAATCGAAACCCAGACCGACGCCCAGATGAGAGCCTTCGATCAGACCGGGAATATCCGCCAACACCAGGCTGGTATCTTCATCCAACTCGGCCACGCCCAGGTTGGGCTCGAGAGTGGTGAAGGGATAATCGCCGATCTTGGGCGTGGCGCGCGTTACGACAGCCAACAGGCTGGATTTACCCGCGTTGGGCACGCCAATGATGCCAATGTCGGCGATCAACTTCAGTTCTAAGCGCAGGCCCCGTTGCTGCTCAGGCTCACCCCTTTCAGCCATGGTCGGCGCCTGGTTGCGCGAGGTGGCAAAATGCTGATTACCCTTGCCACCCCGACCGCCTTTAGCCACCACCAGGCGCTGACCGGCGCTGACCAAATCCCCCATTAACTCACCCGAGGGATCATCGTAAACGATGGTACCGGGCGGGATGAGAATGATCAGATCGCTGGCGGATTTACCCGACATATTATTCGGGCCGCCACGTGCACCGGCCTGGGCATAGAAATGAGACTGGTGTCGGAAACTGGACAGGGTGTTAAGAGTGGGAATGACCTCAAGGATGACATCCCCACCATGACCGCCGTCACCGCCATCCGGCCCACCGCGCGGAACGTATTTCTCACGGTGGAAGTGCATTGCGCCGTCCCCGCCGCGGCCAGATCGGATTATGATGCGAGCTTGATCAATCAACATAGATAGGTTTACTTCCCAAATTTCGTTTTCAGAATATCTTCCAGGGTGGGTTGGCCAATTTCTTGCAATTCATAGCGCACCCGCTGGCTGGGTTTATTGATTTTAAGGATGCGGGTCAGATCGATCGGCGTCCCAACCAATACCAGGTCTACATCCGCGTTGGCAATAGTCTGCTCCAGGTCGTGTACCATCTCGGCGCCGTAGCCCATGGCCGGTAATATCGTGCCAGTGCACGGATATTTTTTATACGTTTCGATGATCGAACCGACCGCGAAGGGACGGGGGTCGACTATTTCAGCAGCGCCAAAGCGACGGGCGGCCACAAAAGCCGCGCCGTAGGCCATTTCGCCGTGAGTGAGGGTCGGACCGTCTTCGATGGCCAAAACACGCTTGCCGCGGATGGCGTCTGGGTCATCCACGAACAGCGGAGAAGCCGCTTCGATCACCACGGCCCTTGGGTTGAGCAGGTTGAGGTTATTGCGCACCGCAATGACGTTGTCGTGATTGGCGGTATCCACCTTGTTGATTACGAATACGTCCGCCGAGCGCACGTTAGTCTCGCCTGGATGATAGCTAACCTCGTGACCGGGGCGGTGCGGATCGGCCACCACGATCGACAGGTCCGGCACATAGAAGGAAAAGTCGTTGTTCCCGCCATCCCACAGCACCACGTCCACTTCAGCCTCGGCCTGGCGCAAAATAGCTTCGTAATCCACGCCGGCGTAAACAATCACACCATTATCCAGGTGCGGTTCGTATTCCTCGCGCTCTTCGATGGTGCATTCGTGCTTGTCCAGGTCGGCATAATCGGCGAAACGTTGGACCTTCTGCTTGACCAGGTCGCCGTAGGGCATGGGATGGCGCACCGCGGCCACGCGGTATCCCATCTTGCGCAAGATCAATGAAACGCGGCGGGTGGTCTGGCTTTTGCCAGAACCTGTGCGCACGGCGCACACCGAGACGACCGGTTTGGTCGATTTAAGCTGGGTGGATTTCATGCCCATCAAGCGGAAATCAGCCCCCGCCGCAAGCACCATGGAAGCTTTATGCATCACGTACTGGTGCGGGATATCGCTGTAGGCGAAGACCACCTGGTCGGCCTTGAGGTCGCGGATCAGGTCTAACAGATCGCTTTCAGGAAAGATCGGAATACCTTTGGGATACAGCCCACCGGCCAGTTCAGTTGGATAACGTCGTCCTTCAATGTTGGGGATCTGGGTTGCGGTGAAAGCCACCACTTCATAATCCCTGTTGTCCCTGTAAAAGACATTGAAGTTGTGAAAGTCGCGCCCGGCAGCGCCCATGATAATGGTTCGGATCGGTGACATTGTGGATTTCTCCTTAAAACAAAAGAATTCGTCTTGTCAACGTGCTCACATCACTTTGATGTAGGTCTATTTAAGAGAATCTACATAGCTTCTGGGGCTGTGATGCCCAACAAACCCAACATGTTAGCAATCGCCTGGCGGGCAGCCGCCACCATGCGCAAGCGGCTGCTGCGCACGGGCTCTTCTGCCGAAAGAACCGGGCATTCTGAATAGAAATTGGTAAACGCTCTGGCCATTTCGTATGCCATATTGCAGATCGTGAGAGGTTTCAGCTCAACCGCCACGCGCTGCACTTCTTTGGGAAAGCGCGAGATCAGGTCTACCAACTGGATCTCGGATGGGCTCAAGGGAAAAGTCACTGGCTGCGAGGGTGGGACGACCCCTCCTGCTTTGCGTAGGATACTATTAGCACGCACGTGGGCGTATTGGATGTAAGGCGCGGCCTGCCCGTTAAAATCGAGGGCCGACTCCCAATCGAAGGTGACTACCTTGGCATTTTCACGCCCCAGCATGGGATATTTGATCGCGCCCATCCCCACCGCGCGGGAGACGGCTAACTTTTGGGCCGGGTCGAGGTCAGGGTTTTTCTGTTCAACCACTTGCATGGCGCGCGCCGTGGCTTCACGCATCAGGTCCTCCAGCAGTACCACCGTGCCCTCACGCGAGGCCATCACCACGTTACCCGGCAAGTTGACCAGCTCGTAGGGCACGTGCACGCAGCGCGTTGCCCAGGGGTAACCGGCAATCTCCAGGGTCTTGAAGATCTGCTGAAAGTGCAGTGACTGGCGCACATCTACCACGTAATATGAGCGCACCAGATCGGGGTAATCGGTAAATTTCATTTTGGCCAGGGCCAGGTCCTCGGTGGCATAGAGGGCTGTGTTGTCGGAGCGCAGCACCACCAACACTCGGTACTTTTCCTGGGTTAATCCGAGCTT
Source organism: Anaerolineaceae bacterium (assembly GCA_036787065.1). Lineage (GTDB taxonomy): Bacteria > Chloroflexota > Anaerolineae > Anaerolineales > Anaerolineaceae > JAJYIW01. The sequence continues at coordinate 3,037 of DAIQPZ010000075.1, read as the reverse complement.
TTCGTCAATTTTGACGATGACCGGCCCATCGGGGCGGGTGTCTTCCGCGATGCCTTTGGATACCAGTTCAGACACTACAACCTTGCCTGGATGTTCGACCATGCTGTTGAAATAATAGCGGTCAAAATGGATATTTAACTGGTCGTAGATCTCGTTAAACCCATCCAGGGACCACTGGCGAGTTTCTTGCCAGAGCGCCACCACATCGGGGTCGCGCTGGTCCCAACGTGCATATAGTGCGCGCACCTCGGTTTCAGCCTCGGGATGTTCTTCCAGGCGGCGGTTGGCCTCAGCGTACATATCTCCCATCCAACGGGTAATATCCTTCTGAGGTTTCTCCCCGGCGTGATAATGCATATAATTCCACAGCCATTTGATCACGTGCAGGCCTATGTCGCCGGGGTAGTTGGTGCGCACCACGTCGTAACCGGCAAAATCTAAAATGCGGCACAAGGCATCGCCTAGAATAGCGCTGCGCAGATGGCCGACGTGAAAGGCCTTGTGGGTATTGGGCTGAGAAAATTCCACCATCACCTTCTCACCCTTGGGGAAACCCTTGCCGAAACTGCTGCCTTCCGAAAGCACCGTATCCAGCACGCGCTGGGCATATTCGGCGGTCGAAAAATATAAATTCAGGTAGCCTTTGACAGCTTCCACACGCTCGAATCCAGCCGGCTGACCCAGAACCACCGTTGCACCGGCAGCCAGCTCTTGCGCGCGCTGAGGGACGACCACTTTTTTCCCCTGGCGGGATTCCTGAGCCGCCAACTGAAAAAAAGACGTGGCAATACCCCACTGCCCGCTGAAAGGGATCCATGTCCAGCTAAAAACCGGGGCAACCAGGCCTTGCGCGATGGCATAGCGTTTTAGTTGTTCTTCGACGTCGTGTTGTTCAGCCTCAAACATGATCACCACCTGATCTTTAACTTAAAACTCAAAATGTAACGTCTCAGCTTTGGGGTGAAAGTGCCGAATTTGAGAGGTTCGCGGGTAATCGGTACCCGCGAACCTCTCAAATTCGGGCCTTTTTCATCCGAGCCTGAGCAGTTACGTCGAAATAATTATAACATGGCCCCAACCAGAGGGCCGGCTCAGTGCCCGTCTGTTTGGGTTATCACCCAAACGGTATTATAAAGAGACCATACGCAAAAAGCGGGAGCACAGTACGCTCCCGCTTCACCGACAGCCTGGGCTGGCATTATTATGCCAGAAAGGTTATTTTGCTTGAGCGCTTAGCTGTTTCATCAGCCGGCTCTTACGGCGGGCGGCATTATTCTTGTGCAGGATGCCCTTTTGCGCAGACTTATCCAGTGTACTGATGGCCTTCAAGACAGCTACTTTTGCTTCTTCTGGAGTCTGCTTCTCGATCGCCACTTTCGCCTTCGCTACCAGCGTTCGAGCAGCGCCGCGGTATACACGGTTGCGGACACGTTTCTTTTCGTTTTGCTTATTTCGTTTTATTGCCGATTTTATGTTAGCCAAATTCGTTTATCCTCCAAAAATCATTCCAACACAGCGAGGCTCAATTTTACATTATTGAGATGGATTTGTCCAGGGAGTTGACAGGGAGTTTACAAAAGTTCCCAGGTATGGCTGGGAAAACCAGGCCAACTCGCTACCAGCAAAAATAAAAAAACGTCCCCACCCCCGGGGACGTTTCACAATATGGTAGGGTCGAGCTACCGGTATTATGCTTTGATGATGCAATCTACGGGGCAAACGTCTTTGCACTGGGGTGAGTCGAAGTGGCCAACGCACTCGACACAGGTTCCCGCATTAATCAAATAGATTGGGGTATCTTCGGTGATCGATTCAGTCGGGCATTCGGGTAAACACGCCCCGCAAGCGATACATTCATCAGTAATTTTCATCGCCATAGGATTTATCTCCTTTAAAAAGTTTGAGGTTGTCTTGAATACGACTAAGATTACCCTATCAGGGAGCGGGTGTCAATTGATGAATATCACTGACCATGATGACGAATGATTGTTTTTTTGTTACCCTTGACATTAACGTAACGTAATAGTTTATACTGGATGCATGTTTACGGTCAAACAGCTCTCAAAAATGGCGGGCATCACACCGCGCACCCTGCACTACTACGATGAAATCGGCCTCCTCAAGCCCTCCCAAGTTGGCGATAACGGCTATCGCTATTATGGGGAGGAAGCCCTGCTGCGCTTACAACAAATCATGTTTTACCGCGAGCTTGATCTATCGCTCGATGCGATCAAAGAGATCGTGGGACGCCGTGATTTCGACGTATTGAGCGCTTTGGTGAGCCATAAAGAGGAATTGCGCAAGCGCATCGCGCGCCTGGAGCGCCTGGTGAATACCGTAGACCTGACCCTGAATCATCTGGAAGGAAAAAAAGAAATGAGTAAAAAACAATTATTTGAAGCCTTTAGCGAAGAACAACAGGCCGAATATGAGAAGGAAGCTATGCAGATGTACGACCCTGCCATCGTGAAAGCCTCGAACCAGAAATGGAATCAATACACGGTAGAAGAAAAACAACGCATCGGCGACGAAGGCAATGCCGTCTACGAGGCTATCCTGCAATCCATCCCAAAAGGCGCGACATCTCCCGAGGCACAGGCCGGTATAGGACGCTGGCGCCGGCACATCGAAGCCTTCTGGACGCCCGACGATAAGCAGCTCATGGGACTGGCCGATCTGTACAATGACGACCCGCGCTTCAAGGCCAACTTCGACAAGATTGATCCGCGGCTGGCAGAATTCATGCGCGCCGCGGTGAAAGTCTACATCAGCCAGCGCAAAAAATAAACACACAAGGGCACAGGGTAGGCAAACCCCTGCCCTTTGTTCTGGAAAGGAAATAGAATGAACGAAGATATTTACCCTATGCCGTCGTTTGCGACGTTGATCGTCAGCGACCTGGCCGCCTCACAAAAGTTTTACCAGGAAGCGCTGGGCTTTAAACACATCTTCACCATGCCGGGGCCAGGTGGGCAGCCAGCCCTGGTCCACCTGCGCTGGGTTAAGTATGCCGACATGCTCATCACCAGGTCCAGAG
>DAIQPZ010000074.1:0-12167 GCA_036787065.1 Anaerolineaceae bacterium | reverse complement strand
CGCATTGGAAAAATGATTGTATAATCCAGAGGATTATTATTGACTTACCTAATTATAAGATGGAGACGTTCCATGTCGAATGACGTAGAAAGCCAGCTTGCTTCAATTTTCTCAAGCAACCAAAAAGAGGCCCTGATCGCCCCCTTCCATTTCGACCAGGCCAGGCGCAACGAATTATTATTTTTCTTTAAACCGGAATGTTTTATCGCAAAGACCCAGGACGAATTCAACGCTATCAGCCGCATGGTGTTGAATAAATTTGCCGAACGCCAGGTGAGTGTATCCGGCGCTTTGCTTCTAAACGGCGCGCGCCTGGACGAGTTGAGCATCATGGATCGCCATTACGGCTACATCAATACACTCTCGCGCCGGGCATCCAACCTGCTCACAGACAAAGAAGTCGAATTCATCCAGAACAGTCTGAAGATCGACCTGAAAGAATATGACTTCCTGGGCGGGCACGAATTCCTCGCCTGTTTCAAAACCTACAATGCCGATTCCCTCAACGACCTGTGGTTGTCGAAAAAATCGGTCAAACTACGCAGCGGTTTTTACATTCAAAGTTACGAGGTCGACGGCAGCAAGGTGGTACTGGTCAACGGTTTCCATCCCAGCCAGCTGGCGCACTTTACCGATCCGACCCATAAGATTATTGTGCTTCTGCTGGAAGCGGATACGACATGGAGAGTGTTGAAAGATGACCTGGCCGGTGACACCTATCCCGAACGCTCCAACCCGGCTTCGATCCGGGGCGAGTTGTTCAAAAACAAATCCCTCTACCACGCCGATAATATTGCCATTTCAAACAATTACGTCCACCTGTCGGCCGGGCCTTACGAAGCCTTGTTTGAAATCCGTAATTTCCTCAGCCGTTTGAGCGCGGTCCAATTCGATATCCACAAGACCAACCTGGCGAGCCGCATGCTGGCCGCGGGTTTGCAGCCGGCGGATATTGAAAAAGCACTGTCCAATCCCACCTCAGTCCTGGATGGGAAGCCGGTCGATCTCTTTAGCCTGACTGAAAACCTGGATACCGCTGAGGCCATCGAGCGCTGCACCCAGTTGATCAAAACCGCTGGCGCGTAACCGCGTAACCCGCGACAATAATAAAACCTGCTATAATCTTTATTTAAGGGTGCACGCGCATGCAGAGCTTGAAAAGAGGGTTTATTTTTGTTAAACAGGTATTTGGCATGACCCGGTTAAACCCCGCCGGGTTAAGGCCGTCTGGCTATTCAGTGCTTACTGGGCTGGCCATCGCCCTGGTGTGCCTGATTCTGATCGGGCTGAGCCTGGCTACCGGCTGGGGCAGCCCGGCAGGCATGGCACTGACCGGATTCCTGTTGTGTGCCATGCTTTTTGGCCAGCTCGCCGCTGGCGCAATCTTTTCAGCTTTGACTGCTACCCAGGCGTATGCTCACCTGATCCACGAACCCCCCGGTCCAACCGGCCAACTGGCCAGTTTGCGCAAAACCTGGCTGGACCTGCTGCTCTTCTCACTGGCCAGCCCAGGCCTCTGGGCGGCAAGCCGGTTCAAGCTCCGCTCCAGCCACCTGCCCGCCAGCACACCCCCCCGACCAGATGGTCAGGCGGAGCTGGAAGAGGTCGTAGCAGAAACTCCCCTTCGCCAGTCAGCTAAACCGGTAGCCTTCGATACAACCTGGGTGAATGCTTCTTACCTGGTCATTCCGATCATGGGCATCGAGGGGCTAAAATTAAAAGAAAGTCTGTCGCGCGCGGCCCAATTTATCCAAAGCCATGCGCTGCGCCTGAGCGCCAACCTGATCGGGGTCAGACCTTTGAGCTGGTTGGTAGGAGGGTTACTCAGTTTGATCGGAATTGCTTCAGGCTGGAGCCTTTACCATTTCACCATCCAACACAGCCACGGTATTGCACTCCGCTCGGCGCTGTTTGCCAGCCTGAGTCTATTTACGTTCGACCTATTTTTTCTGGCCGCCATCGTTTTTGGCGCTTATATCAACACGGTTTATGCTACCTGTCTTTATCTCTGGTCCTGCACCGCAGAGAAAGCTCGCCTGGAAAACCTGACCGAACCTGCCAGCGTGCCTATGTTGTTAGCCGCCGCGCTCGAGAAATAAAGCCAACCATCTGTCGTAGGGAAGACTTCATGCGAAAAGAACTGCTCACCTGGAATGATATTGATAAGCTGATCGACCACCTCATCCCCCAATTGGAAGAGGAATATGACGCCATGCTCATGATCACCCGTGGCGGGATTGTCCCCGGCGGCCTGCTGGCCGAATCGATGGGGATCGAGTCAATCTTAACCGCATCGGTCAATTTCCCGGCGCAGACCGAGGACGAGGCGGGCCGCCTGCTGGCGTGGCCCCAATTTTTAATGTTTCCAGAAGACCCACTGCTGCGCGATCAGTGCATCCTGATCGTGGATGACGTATGGGGCTCCGGAAGGACAATCACGTCGGTTAAAAACCGGATATCCGTCGCGGGGGGGGTGCCTTACACCTGTGTGATGCACTTCAACCCCCACCGCAACCTGTTTGGCACCGCGCGTCCCGATTATTACGCCGCTATCACCGACGCGCACATTATCTACCCCTGGGAGATAAACCGCGGCCCCGAGAGTGTGCTGCTGCGCGATTTTTAAATCACCCTCAGCTGCGAGCCGTGTTCGTCCTTTTCCACCTCGATGCGATTGGGAAAGGCATCTTTGAGTTCATCAAGATGCGTGATCACCAGGATCTTCGAAAAATCGGCTTTGACCAGGTTAATCGCTTCAATTAACCGCTGGCGTCCCTGGGCGTCCTGGCTGCCAAAGCCTTCGTCGATCACCAGGGTTTGCAGGCGCGCCCCGGCGCGTTGGGCCAACACGCGCGAAAGCGCCAGGCGAATGGCGAAATTGACACGGAAAGCCTCTCCTCCGGAATACAACTCATAATCGCGCAGTCCGGCTCCATCGCTGATTTTTATTTCCAGGGTTTCTTTTTTATCGTCCCTTTTCCTATCTTTATATTCTTTCTGGGTGGCAAAGCGCACGGTCATGTTGCCGCCGCTTAACCCATCGAGGATACGGTTGGCCTGGTCCTCAATTTCTGGGAGGGCCTGCTCGATTAACAGCGCGGGGACCCCATCTTTGCCAAAAGCCCGCTCAAGCGTCTTCAGGCGCGCGATGCGCTGAGCAATCCCTACGCGCGCTTCATTCAATTCCTTCTGGCGGCGATGGAGCTGGTCGAGAACGTCCACTTTCTGGCGCGCTCCGCCCACTTCCATGCGCATCCGGTTCTCCTGCTCCTGCAGAACAAGCATCTCCTGCTCAGCCTTATCCACGTCTGGCATCTGGGCAGCCGCCGCCGCATAACTGGCGGCGGACTGGTCGTAAACGACCTTTTGGCGGGCAATATCCTCTTTCTGGGCAGCCAACCGGACCTGCATATCTGATATTTCCCGCTCTAATGGAGCCAGGGCCGCCTGTGCCTTATCGAGGGCGCGCAGCTCGGTTTCGGATGCCCGACCATTCAGTTCGGCCTGCCTCACCGCTTCGTGGGCGGCGGCATCATAGCCGATCACCTTGAGCTCAGCATCCACTTCCGCAAGTTTTTGGCGCGCATTAAGCGCGAAATTTGCCTCCCGCAGTTGCTTTTCTAATTCTTGGAGGCGAGGTTCGCCCAACTCTTGCCACTGACTGGCCAACTGGTGGATCTGGCTCAGCCGGTCGCCGCGCTGGTCCACCAGGCGGCCCTGCTGCCTCAGTTCATTATCCAATCCGGTCAGATCGTCAATTCCTTTTTTTAGGCTATTAAGCTGGTTCTCAAAATCCTTAAGCAGTGCCTGGTTCTGGTGGAAGCGTTCCGCCATGCCTTTGCCCTGGCCATTTAAACTTTCCACCAGGTTCATGCGATCCTGAGGAGATAACGGTTGGCCACACAACGGGCAAACCGCGCCTTCTGCCTGGCTCAACCGATCGATGCGTTCCCTAAGCTCATCCATCTCGGCTCGCAACCGCGGGTTTTCTGCCCTGGCAACCGCCTGCCTCTGCTGCAAATCCCGCCGGTCTTGTTCCAGTTGGCCGCGGCGCTCGAGCTGGCCAGCCGCCGCCTCCAACGCCTTTTGCGCGGCCTGGCGTCCGGTCTCTAAAAGCAGGATTTCTGCCAGGGCCTGGTTTACCCCCTGCTGCTGCCGGAGTAGATTGGCCGCTTCCTGGGTCAGGCGCGCCTTTTCCGTTTCAATTTCAAGCAGAGGGGCCGAACGGCGCTTTTCATACTGGCGGAACTGGGCAGCCACCTTATCCCATGTCTCCAGAACGCCTCGCGCTGCCTGCCAGGACTGGTAGGCAGCCGCGATCTTGGAAGCCCCCTCCAGCATACGAGCATAATCCTGCTGCTCAACCTGGCGTTCTACCAGGACACCCGCCAATTGATCGTGCCCGTACATCCCCTTATTCAATTGGTTCGCCAGGGTATCCACCAGGCGGCGCTGCTCTGTCAGCAAAGACGCGCGCTGGCGCAGGCTCTCCAGGCCCGCGACCTGGGCCAACCTGGCCTTTACCAGACGATCAAGCTGTTCTTCAAGCTCAAACAACCTGGCGCGCCGCACTGGCCCTTCATCCAGTTCCGCGTTGATCTCGCGCAGCCGGCCGTCAATCCCGATCAGCTCGCCTTCCAGGTTGCGCCGCTCGTCAATCGCGCGGTCACGATAGATCTCCCATTCATCCAGGCCCAGGATCCTGCTCAAGATGCTTTTGCGATCCGCGGGCTGCTGCTGGGCAAACTGGTCGGCTTTGCCTTGCAGAAAAAAAGATGCGTTGGTGAACGTGTCATAATCCATGCGCAAGGTTTTCTGGATCGCCTTTTCCGTCTCACGAACACTTTTTTCCGTCAACGTCTTCCAGTCCGCCGGTTTTTGTGCTCCTCCGCCCAGGGACACAGCACCCAGGCCCGGCTGATAATGAATATCAGCCTGCAAAATCTGGAACTGCAAATCGGTCGTTTTGTCTTTGGGTTTGCTGCGCCGGATGCGGTAGACGTTAGTCTCATAAGCGAAGTCAAAAATCACCTCGGCCGCCTTAGCGCCTGAATTGATCAAGTCATCGTCCTTCCGGCGCGCCTGGCCAAACAACGCCCAGGTGATCGCATCCAGCAGGGATGACTTCCCCGCCCCGTTATTGCCCGAGATGCACGCCAGATTGAAGCCGGTGAAATCCAGCTCAGCAGGCTCACGGTAGGATAAAAAGCCGGACAATCGTAAATAAAGTGGGATCATCGATTAATAACCTAATTCACGCATAATTTGAGCCTGATCCTTTTTACCCCCCGGTTTACCCAGGACCTGTTCCCAAAATAAATGGTCGTAGCGCCGGGAGCGCAAAGGAATGGGCATAGGCACACCCCAACCCAGTAAAAGCACCTCTTCTTTGGGCTGAAGGCGCGCCAGCATGCCTCGCAAGGTCTCGCGACCGGCCAGGCCAGAAAGGACGGCCTGGATGTCGTCGTCATCGCCCAACCAACCGGAGATGCGCGTGCCTAACTGTGACATCACTTCATCGTAAATTTGCGACGGGCGCTGATCGATAATGAGCAGCGTCACGTAATACTTGCGCATCTCGCGGGCAATACTGGCAAAGGTGGTTTGCGCGGCCATTTCACGGTTGAGCAGTTTATGCGCTTCTTCAACGGCGATCACAAGCGGGCGCGGCTCGTCTTTGCCGTGCGACCGGAAATAATTCGTCCGCTCTACCCACGCGTCTCGGATGCGCCGGGTGAGCAGGTTGGTTACCAGAAGGTAATCCAGGTCGCGCTCGTAATCGCCAAAAGACAACACGATATGTTGGCCACCTTGCAGCGCCTTGATCACCTCACCCAGGCTGTCACTTGCCGGGCGCGCCACAATGTAAGGCAGGTCAAAAACCCGCCCCAGCTTGGAGCGCAGACTCTCCGCCGCTGACACGTTGATCCCAGCCGAGGTCGCCCAGGCAGCCACGCTGTCGGGAGCAGGGAATTTCTTACCCTCTTCGTCGGTCTCCATCGCACCCACGCGCATCGCCTTGAACGCGCTGAACCAGTGGTCGCGCCCGAAGCCGCTCATCAGCGCATCGAGTGTGGTCGGGGTGGTTTCCTTTAAATTCAATTCACGCGTCAGGAGTTCGACGTCTTCGGGTTGAATGTCTTTTTCCGCCAGCTCAAGGTTAAAGTCGGGCGTTTGGCCGCGGATCGAGGCTCCACTGCCCAGGCCCACCATGCGCACCCGCGCGGGAAACTTGCCCCGCAGACCAGGCACTTTGTCACCGGTATCCGAAGCAGTATCGTCCGGGCCATACTCATTGTGCATATCAAATATGAGCACTGATGAATGATTGGCCTGGATTAACCCGGCCAGGATGATGCGGGTGAGGAAGGATTTACCCGTGCCGGTAGCGCCAAATATGCCCGAGGAACGCTGCACCAACCGGTCCAGGTTGATACATACCGGGTGGCCTTGCTCGCGGGTGGTACCGATGAGAAAATTGCCCTTTTTACCTTCCTGCCCAAAGATCTCGGCCACGTCGCCGGCGCTTGCCAGGCGGGCCTTGGCGTGGTGGTCCGGCACCGTCTTGACCGGCAGGGGGCGGATTTTTTCCAGGTCGCGATCCGCGATCCACCGGTTGTAGGCATCCACGTCAGCAGGATCGGGCCCTCGTTCCATCATCAAGGTAGGCAGCACTTCCAGGTTGGTAAAAAGGGTCTGGCCGTGGAGCAGACCTGCCAGGTTGGCCGGCAGCCGGTTTTCACTCTGTTCATCGGCGAACCTGGGATCGGTCGAGCCCAACTGGAGGTCGACCACCAGTCCATAAAACTGCCAGTCGCCGCTCTCGATAACCACAAACCCGCCTTCCTGGACAGTCTGAGGGGTAACGGTCAGGCGCACACTCAGGTTCTCTTTTAAACCGCCGCCCACCACATAACCGATCTCGCCGCGGGGGTTCGTTTCGATGGGTCTCTTATTTTGCATGGTCATGTCATTTTCTCCGGGTTACAGTTCGGCGATCGAACCCAACACCGCCATCAAGGTCGGATAATCGTCCCGCAAAAGGGTGATCAGCTCCTGGGTAGCCCGGTTGATCCAATCCGGGTCTCCGTGGACCTGGTGAACTTTTTGGGCCTGCCCCAGGTGCGCCGCCAGCAGCTCACCGGCAGGCAGATCGGTCGCCCTGAGGATGTGGCGGAAATAACCAAAACGCCCCGCAGCCGTAAATGCCACCAGCTCCTCCGGCTCAACCCTATAGATCGAATCCAGGCTGAGCGGAGGCCGGGGGGGCAGGCTGTGGGCGATTTTTTGGCCCTGGCGGAAGCCTACCGAGATCACGCTGATCTCAACCGGAACATTGCGGTTCACCCGGTTATCGGCAATCACATCCTCCGAAATGCCTTCCGCGGTCACCAGTTGGCGCACCAGGCCATCATCATCGATATGGATGTCATAGATCAGCCCATAAACCTGGTCAGCCTGCCCCAATGGGACGCGCACCAACGCGCCAAAAGCAGGCACGTCCAACTGAGAAACGCGGCAGCCGACCACAAAACCGGCGGTGCTGGCGCGCAGCAGCCGGCCAAATTCAAATGAAGATTTCATAGCTCATGCCTCGTCCTGCCTGGCAGGTCCTTGGAACTCTGTTTATGCGATTTGTCGGCGATGATGCCCTGGCGGTTCAATTCGGCCAGGACCATCTCAGCCAATTTATTTTTATCCTCATAGGTGACCACGGCCACTTCGTGCGCGCGGTGGAGCGCGTAAGGGAAAGCGCGCCGGCCCAGGATGCGGCATTGCGCGATTAACGTCGCGTGCAGCGAAGCCAGCAGGAGCGGATCCTGGATGACCCAGGCCGGTGTTTCGACCCGGGCCAGGTATGGCGCGCCAGGCAAACCCACATTCAGATAAAAGAAATGCAATGCCAGGTCGCCTGTGAAGTGGTGAGCAGATATGGATTGGATGGCAAAGACCGCCGAACGTTCTCCGGGGTTCATCAGGATCGCGTTGAACAGCATCTCATCCGTAATGCCTGCCAGAGGGCGTTCCTTACCTACCTGGCGCAGCGCCTCTTCGGGCACGAGCGCCAGTTCCAGGAGCCGCACCACCAGGTCGCCCTTGGGTCGATCGACATAACCAGCCGTCGAGACTCCCAACTGGCATAATTCCCTCAGCACTTCCAGGTATTCATCAAACGCGCGGGCAAACTCGGGCGTCTCACGCGGCTCGCGAAAAAATTCGAGCTGGCCATCGGTCAGGGTCACCACCGGGCGGGGCGCCTGCCTGGCCAGGTTGGCCAGAAGCCGGCGCTCCTCCAGGTCACGCATCAATGCCACTGCCTCGTCCGAAATGACCCCGTTGGGTGTATAAAACTGGTCATGGTAGATCAAATGGCTGCGGATCGATTCGCGCGGGGTTTCACCCGGACGCATTTGAATGGCGCCCACATTCACCAGCGAATACTCAGCTTCGGCATGGCGGTCAGAGAAGATCTGCGAACCATCCGCCGCCAGCAAAGTGACCGGCCCGGGTAAATCGGGTAAAGTGTGGGCAGCATCCATGACCTCATCGCCTGGGATTGCACAGCGCAAAGCCGGGTTAACCAAGCGCGCCTGGTCCACTCGCTGTTTTAAAACCTCAGGGTGGCGAGCCATCTCATGCAATTTTTCCAGGCCCCGCTCGCGTTTCTTGCGGATCATTTCGACCCTGGCCGGGTTTTTCTGTCCCATATCGCGCACCTGGTCCTGGATATGTTGGTAATCGACTGGCATACATTGTCCCTGTAGATGGCCTCGAACATTTGTTTTTTATTTTAAAAGCAAAGAGAAAGAAAAGCAAGAGAACAGTCTGTGTCTGGAACCTATTCAGCAGCACTGGCGTCTTATTTATAACATCACTTCTCAAAAAGTTGGGGGCGTTTCCCGGCTAATAGGAAAGCATCATATAACCTGGTTTCAAAGGAGAAACTCATGAAACGAAATATTGCAATGTTATTGCTAGGGGTCTTAATGGTAGGTGTGTTGAGCGCGTGCTCGGGCATTGCCAGCGGTGCTTCGATTAATGCCGCCGGCGACCCATCCAGCTCATCCGCCGCGCATACTCTGACAGTCACCGGGATTGGCAAGGTCACCGTTATTCCAGACGTGGCTTACCTGACCATTGGCGTTCACACCGAGGGTAAAGTCGTCGCTGAAGCCCTGCAAAGCAACACAACCCAGGCCCAAAAAGTGGCCGACTCACTCAAAGCACTTGGGGTCGATTCTAAGGACATCCAAACCACCAGCTTCAACATCTATCCCCAACAGAATTTCGGCCCGCAAGGCGAAGTGACTGACACAAAATATGTGACCAATAATTCAGTCTACGTCATTGTCCACAACCTGTCCAAGATGGGCGATATCTTAAATGCCGTGGTCAGTTCAGGCGCTAATAACATCAACGGCATCCAATATGATATATCCGACAAAGACAAGGCTTTATCTGAATCCCGCAACCTGGCTGTTCATAATGCTCTCTTACAGGCCACCGACCTGTCAAAATCCGCCGGTGTCACCCTGGGACAGGTGCAGTCGATCAACGCGATCAACGATGTCCCCCTCCCAATTTTTGAGGCCAAAGGCGGAGCGGCCATGGCGACCAGCAACGGAGCGTTGCCAATATCTGCCGGGCAGTTGATCGTCACAGTCCAGGTCACCGCGACCTACGAAATCAAGTAACGCTATTTGAATTGGAGCCATTGGATCACGTAATAACCTAACACACCTGCCCATAACCAGGAATCGTAGCGATCCAAAATACCGCCGTGCCCAGGGATAATGTTGCTGGAATCTTTCATGCCTGCCTGGCGCTTAAACATGCTTTCGCCCAAATCTCCCAACGGAGTCAGGCTGGCCAGAACCAGGCCCATGATAGCGCCGCGCATGGCTGTGACAGGCGGGGACATCAGATGCCAGAAGGCTGCCAATAAGGCTCCGCCCAAAATTCCAAAGAGGACGCCTCCGAAATAACCTTCCCAGGTCTTTTTGGGGCTGAGGCGCGGGCTTAGATGGCGCCGGCCAAAGCGCGAGCCAATAAAATAGGCTCCTCCATCTGCCAACCAGACCGCCGGAAGCGCCAGCAAGACCCACCACTTGCCTTCGGGCAGACCACGCAGCGAGACCAGGTAAGCGCCAAGCCAGCCAATATAGAAAATACCCCCTACCGTGATCCCAAAATCAGTTGCCGCCTGGTTTCGCCCCCGTTCATAATCAACCAGATGATAAGTCATGCTGGCCAGGATTAGCAGGCTCAGGAGGATATCCGCGCCATTAAACCCTGACCAGGCGCGTTGCACGATTAACGCGCCTGTACCCCCAATGACCAGGACGATCGAGGGAGAGAAATCGCATTTTTTGAATAACTGGCAGTATTCCCACGCGGCGATACCCAAAGTAATCGCCAAAAAAAGCAAGTAAGGGATACCCCCAAATGAGATCAAGGCGATCCCAATGGGTATCATAAAGATCACGAACAGGAGCCGCTTGGACAACATGCAGCTATTTATCTCCGGTGCATTCCATGTTATTCTTCGGTGTGACCAGGCCATAACGCCGGTCGCGATGTCCGTAATCAACAATCGCCTTGCGCAGCTCCTCTTTATCAAAATCAGGCCAGTAAGTCGGCGTCACATACCATTCCGCGTAAGCTGCCTGCCAGATTAAGAAATTACTGATGCGCATCTCCCCCGAAGTGCGCACGATCAAATCCGGATCAGGCACACCTACCGTAAAGAGATAATTGCTGATCACTGCTTCCGTTACCCCCTCGGGCGTAATACCATCCTCAATCATGCGTTTTACCGCGCACACAATCTCGTCTCGCCCGCCATAGTTAAAAGCAAGGCAAACCACCAGCCGGTCATTATTTTTGGTTACCTCGATCGCATTAATCACCTTCTGGCGAAGGATGGGATTTAAACGATCCAGGTGGCCGATATGCCGGAGCTGCACGCCTTCTTTGTGCAGTTCATCCAGCTCACGATCGATCACCTCGGCCAGAATATGCATCAAACCCTGCACTTCATCCTCAGGGCGTCCCCAATTTTCCGTCGAGAATGCATACAAAGTGAAGTATTTGACGCCAAATTCCACGCAAGCCCTGAACACGCGGCGTAAATTATCCGTGCCAGCGCGATGTCCAGCAATCCGAGGTAAACCACGCCGGGCTGCCCAACGCCCATTGCCATCCATAATCACAGCAATATGGGTTGGGACCTTGGTAATAGGTTCGCTTTCCTTTTTTGGACTCATAACAACCTAGGGCGGCTGGCGCTCTAAACCTCCATAATTTCTGTTTGTTTCCGCTCACCTACCATGTTAATTTGGAGGATCATATGGTCGGTCAATTTTTGTAATTCTTCCTCACCCTTTTTAAGCTCATCTTCAGAGATTAGCTTTTCATGCTCAAATTCGCGCAGATCCTTCAACGAATCGCGACGGACGTTGCGAACAGCCACATGGCTTTCTTCGACACGGGCATGTACAACTTTCACCAGGTCGCGCCGGCGCTCTTCTGTTAAAGGAGGGATATTCAAGCGAATAACCTTGCCATCATTGTTAGGGGTCAGGCCAAGATCGGATATTTGAATCGCCTTTTCAATCGCGCGTAATATGGAGGCATCAAAAGGCCGGATCATGATGGTTCTGGCTTCGGGGGCACTGATTGTCGCCAACTGCATGAGCGGGGTGGGCATGCCATAATATTCAACATGCAAGCGCTCGACCAGAGCAGGTGAAGCCCGTCCCGTGCGAATGCCGCTCAAATCGACTTCTACAGCTTGTAAGGCACTGTGCATACGGGTTTCAGCTTCTTTCAGCGTCTCTTTGATCACAACAACCTCCTTGTCTTTTCGCCTGATATGGAATCCATATAAGGATACCCCAAAATCTAAAAATCTCATAGACCCGGTTGCTGGTTCGCCAGGAGTTACTGTGGAAGGGGACGCATTTTGGGGTGTGAGCGTGCGAACGCACGCTCACACCCCAAAAGGTGGGACTTCACCCCGGCAATTCCCAAAGACCCAGGTTGCTTTACGCTGTGACCAGTGTCCCTACAGGCTCGCCTAACAAGGCCTTGCGCAGCGCATCCGGATCCCATAAATTCAAGACCAGGATGGGCAGTTTATTCTCCATGCATAAGGATACGGCCGT
>DAIQPZ010000073.1:0-12219 GCA_036787065.1 Anaerolineaceae bacterium | reverse complement strand
CGTGGGGAGCAAGGCGCTCGAGCCATTCGTCGTAATCGTGAATCAGCCCCGACTCGTCATCATTGATGAAAATGGAGGCGGTTATGTGCATCGAGTTAATAAGAATAAATCCCTCTCTCACCCCGCTCTCGCGCAAGCATTCTTCCACCTGCGGGGTGATGTTGATGTAGGCCCGCCGGGCAGGAATATTGAACCACAATTCCTTGCGAAAACTCAGCATGGCGCTTCCCCTTCTTGATCATGAATTCTGCATAATCAGGCCTTCTGTGCCATATAAAGCACAGCGATATATTTCTTATTTATCATCCCGCCATAGCGGTTGATCACGCCGGCCACCCCGGCGTAAAAGGCCGTGCTAGCCGCAGTGCCCTGGCGCAGATGGTCAGAATACGTCCCTAAAAGACCCAGATACTGCTCCACCGTGTAAGTCTTCTGCCAGGGAAAACGATGCACATCCACCGGGCCGAAGCAGCCGCTGACCTCGATCTCTTTGACGCGCTCCGCAATCTGCTCCTCAATCGGCTGGTTGTTTTTTTTCAGAGATGGCATGCGCTCCCGGTAAACCTGGTCCAGGTCACGCCAGATAGGGCTGGTATCTTCCGGTTGCATATTCCAATAGACGGCCAACCACCCACCTGGTTTGAGTGCCTGGGCAATTTTAGGGAAGCCGGTCGTCTTATCGACCCAATGGAATGACTGGGCTGACAATACCAGGTCGTAAGACCCTTCCTCCCCAGGCCAATCCTCAAAGGTGCTATTGGCAAACGCCACCCGCGAATAACCGATAAATTTTTTCGCAGCCAGCGCCACAAGCCGGGCTCCGGGTTCAACACACAGGATGGTATAGCCACGTCTGGCAAAGGGCGCAGTGGCCTTGCCCGTCCCACTGCCAATTTCCAAAATATTTCCACGTGGGGGCAGGGCAGCCCTGGTGATCAGGGTTTGCACCAGAATTTCGGGATATTCCGGGCGGAAAGCATCGTACGCCTCCGGGACGGTGTCGAAACGTTGGCTTTCCACTTTCCAATCGATTGGTTCAGGTTGCTTGGATTCCATATTTTTTATTCCCATGACAGACAATACAATCCGGCTTTCGAGAACTCGACTTCGATCAATACCGTATGAGGGTATTCCCGGTCTTTGAAGGCCGTATAATTGATAAAAACGGTCGGAAACATGTAACTAAACGTTCCGCCATGACCCACCAGAATGAAATTGGCCTGGGTATCCCGGTATTCCGCGGTTAAACGGTCCAACAGGCCATTAAACCGTCTCTGCACATCTAGCCAGCTTTCACCTTCCTCGATGTGCGCGTCGTACAGATTTTGTTTCATCCAGGCTCGCGTAACGCCCTGCCACATCTACCAGGCTTCCTCATCTCAGCGGCCTTCAGCCACGTCACAGTCAAACTCGCGCAGCCCGTCATCCACCACACAGGGCACATCAAGACAGGTCGAGAGGATTTCAGATGTCTGGCGAGCGCGCAAGTTGGGCTGGATATGATGCGTTCAAACGCGTTGCCGCTCAGGCGGCCGGCCAGTGCTCTGGCCTGCTGCTGGCCCTTTTCGGTCAAGGCATGTGGCAAATCCCGGTTGGAAATGATTTTTAAGATATTGGCTTCGCTTTGTCCGTGGCAGGTAAAATAAAATTTCATCCGATCACCCAATAAAAAATAAGATTATTGGCAAATGATCACTCTCTTATTATATCCTTCTCAATCAATTTTTGGTCACAACGATACAGTTCTTACGAAATTCTTATCAGCTTCAGGTATACTTAACTTTGGTCGATCCCTGCAGCTATGCACAGCCAGCATCGATCAGATTGGTATGCCCAGCTTTCTTTACTCGACCCCGCATCATTAAAACCAGGAGAAACCTATGACCGATACACCCCCCACCCCAACGAAGAGCACACCTCTCGCTTTTAAGGCCGAAACGCGCCAGCTCCTCGAAATATTAATCCATTCCCTTTATACCGAGCGCGAAATATTTTTGCGTGAACTCATTTCAAATGCTTCAGATGCGCTCACCCGAATGGCTTTTGAAATGCTGACCAACAGGGATGTGTTAGACCCCGAAGTTCCCCTGGAAGTCCACATCACGAGCGACCCGGAAAAGCGCCGGCTGACTATCCGCGACAATGGCATTGGAATGAACGAATTAGAGATGGTGGAAAATCTGGGCACTATCGCTCGATCGGGCGCACGCGCTTTCATGGAAGCCGCCCAAGAAGCCAACCAGACGGCGCCTAAACCCGGCGAAGGCAGTGAAACAGGTCCGGCCAAAAACCTGTCGGACATTATCGGCCAGTTTGGCGTCGGTTTTTATTCGGCCTTCATGGTTGCCGAATGGATCCGTGTCACTTCCCGATCTTACCAGGCCCAGGCTGCCGCGGCCAGTTGGTATTCGACCGGAGAAAACACTTTCAGCATTGAGCCGGCTGAAATGGCCGAACGCGGCACCGTGGTTGAGATCCAGCTCAAAGAAGATGCCGCCGAATTCACCGACCTTAACCGCCTGCGCCAGATCATCCATAAGCACTCAGATTTTATCGGTTACCCGATTTATCTGGGCGAAGAGAGCGAACAAGCCAACCGCCAGTCCGCCATATGGCGGCAATACCCGCGCCAGGTTGAAGAAAAAGAATACGAAGATTTTTACCGCCAGCTTACCCTGGATAGTGAGGGGCCGGTAGCACATGCTCACCTGGTGGTGGATGCGCCTGTCCAGGTATATGCCGTCCTGTTTGTGCCCTCCAACACCGAGCGCACCATGTTTTCACCCCGCCGCGAAACAGGTCTGAAACTGTACGCGCGTAAAATCCTGATCCAGGATTACTGTAAAGATTTGCTGCCCGAATATTTCAGTTTCGTTCAGGGTGTGGTCGATTCTGAGGACCTGCCACTGAACATCTCGCGTGAGACGGTGCAGTCGAGCCGGTTTATGACCCAAATAAAAAAGCTGGTGACCGCGAAAGTGGTTGAATCGCTCAAGGCGTTGGCCAAAGACAAGCCGGACGCCTATGCGGTATTTTGGAAAAACTTTGGCCACTTCATCAAAGAAGGTGTAGCTATTGAACCGGTCGACCCCGAATCGCTCTATCCCCTGCTGCGCTTCCACACGACCCTTCACCCTCAGGAATGGGCTTCGCTGGATGACGTCTCGGGTCGGGTGAAAGCAGGACAAAACAAGCTTTATTACATCATGGGTGAGGATGAAAGATCGATCACGTATAACCCTCACCTGGACCTCTTTCGCAAACAAAATGTTGAGGTGTTGATCCTGACCGATCCGATGGATTCATTCATGCTCCTGCGCCTGACTAAGTATAAAGACTTTGAGCTGGTCAATGCGGCTGCCGCCGATGCGGAGCTCCCAAAAAGCGATGAAAGCATCCCCGAAGCAGAACAAACGCCAGACATGAATGCCACCGATCTGAGCATGTTAATTGAGAAGTTCAAGAGTGTTTTGGGCGACCGGGTAACCGACGTTCGATCGACGACCCACCTGCTCGATTCACCTGCCTGCCTGGTCGATCCCGACGGCGTGCCGGGCCAACCCTTGCAGCGAGTATATAAACTCCTGGGCAAGGAATATGAATCTCCCAAGAAGGTGCTGGAGATTAACTCGCGACACCCCATCCTGACGCGCCTGAGCAGTCTGCCTGCCGACGATCCGCGGCCTGCCATGGTAATCGAACAATTATATGAGGACGCCTTACTGGTAGAGGGCCTGCACCCCGACCCAGCCAGCATGATCGGTCGGATCCAATCTTTAATTGAAAAGGCCCTGGCCTAATGACACAAAACAAGCAATTTGGGACATTGCGCTGCTGTTGCAGCGTAATGTCCCAAGGAGAAAAAGACTTAATAATGCACGATCTCAATTGAAATTCAATTACGAAAAGGCGCCCTGCGCCTTAAACCAGGTGTAGGCTTCTTCCAACGCCTGTCGCACCGGGCGGGGCGCCGGAAGACCCAATTCGCGCTGGGTCTTGGCAAGATTATAAAAAAATGTATAACCCGCCAGGTTGAGCGTCTGGGCATCGATGGGCAGGTGAATGAAAGATTGGCTGAGTCGCGCACCGGCTGCCAGGCCGCGCACCAACCAGAGCGGTAAAACCCTGGTCGGCCCAGATACGCCCGCCACCTGGGCAATCATGCGAAGTAAATCAAGAAAGCTCAAATCTTCTCCGCCTAAAATATAACGTTCTCCCGTTCGCCCGCGCTCGAGAGCTGCCAGATGCCCATCGACCACGTCCTCCAGGGCCACTGCGTTGGCGCCTCCCGGTACAGACACAGGAATGCGCCGGCGAGCACCCATCACCACCACTGAGGAGTGGATGCGGTAGATATCTCCGGCGCCAAACACGAGCGATGGGTTGACGATGACCACGTCCAACCCCCCGGCGACCGCTTTCTGCACCATCATTTCTGCCTGGTATTTGGCGTAACCGTAAGGCCAACCTTTTGCCGTATAGTTCCAGGTGTGTGCCTCATCCAGGCGCACCCGGCCCGGCGGCGCTTGAACTCTGGCGGGGCCAGAATCAGGCACCCCCAGCGCGGCCACCGAACTGGTATGTACTACCCTTCTGACTCCGGCCTTGAATGCTGCCTCCATCACCGCCTGCGTCCCACCGACTGTGATCGCCAACATTTTATCCAGTTCATTTTGCCGGCCCAACTGGGCCGCGGCGTGGAATACCACCTCGATCCCGGCCATAGCCGGTGCGAGGGTTTCAGGCCGGGTCAGATCACCAATGGCATGCTCCACCAGAAGACCGTCCAGGAGCGCAGTCGTACTACTGGCACGATGAAATGCGCGCACAGTGTGGCCCATCCCGACCAGGCGCCGGACAAGTGCCCC
Organism: Anaerolineaceae bacterium; assembly: GCA_036787065.1. Taxonomy (GTDB): domain Bacteria; phylum Chloroflexota; class Anaerolineae; order Anaerolineales; family Anaerolineaceae; genus JAJYIW01. Next base: position 7,351 of record DAIQPZ010000073.1, on the reverse strand, counting down.
GCCAATAAAACCCGTTGAACCCGTGACCAGGATTTTCATACCAAAGTTATTCCAGCCATTCAACCAGGGTAGCTTCACCTTGACCCACGCCCACGCACATAGTAGCTAAACCATAAAACGGGCGTGGTGAAGAAGCTGCGCGGCGGCGCATCTCATGCACGAGGGTGGTGATAATGCGGGCGCCAGAGCAGCCGGTGGGATATCCCAGGGCAATTGCCCCGCCGTTAACATTGGTGAGCGCATGCTCGAAGCCCAATTCAGCCATCACCGCCAGGGACTGGACGGCAAAGGCTTCATTCAACTCGATCAAGCCCAGTTGTCTGACCTGCAAACCGGTCCTGGCGAGCAGCTTAATCGTCGCGGGAACCGGGCCCATCCCCATAATCCGCGGGGGTACTCCGGCCGTCGCGCTGCTCACCAGGCGCGCCATCGGTTTTAAACCCAGGACACGCGCCCGTTCTGCGCTCATCACCAACAACGCGGCTGCGCCGTCGTTTATGCCGGATGAATTTCCAGCTGTGACGGTGCCGCCTTTTCGGAAAGCTGGCTTAAGCCGCCCCAGCGATTCAAGGGATGTGTCGCGCCGGGGGCGTTCGTCTTCATTAGCCAGCAGCGAGTCCCCTTTACGCTGAGGGACTGCCACCGGATCAATTTCCTGTGTAAACCGGCCCTCATCCAAGGCAGCCACCGCACGCCGGTGGCTTTCCAAAGCAAATGCATCCTGCGCTTCCCTTGAAATACCGGTCATTTCTGCGATATTTTCGGCAGTCTCACCCATCGATTCGATGCCATATACGGCTTCCATTTTTGGGTTAGGGTAACGCCAGCCCAGGGCGGTATCCCAGGCGGTCAGGTTTCCAAAAGCATAAGCCTGTTCGGCCTTTTGGATCGAATAAGGCGCCCGTCTCATGCTCTCAACACCGCCGGCGATGTAACAATCCCCGTCCCCGCAGCGAATAGCACGCGCCGCCAGGTTCACTGAAGTCATCCCGGAAGCGCACAAACGGTTGACAGTAAACGCGGGCACCTCGACCGGGAAGTCAGCCATCAGCGCCGCCATGCGTGCGACATTGCGGTTATCTCCACCGGCCTGGTTAGCACAGCCAAGAATGACCTCGTCGATCATCCCCGAGTCGATGCGGCTGCGCTCTACCAGGGCCTGTAAAACAAGCGCAGCCAAATTATCCGGGCGGATGGTCGCCAGGCACCCTCCCAATGCGCCAATGGGCGTTCGAATGGCATCAATAATCACAGCATCAGGCATGAATTAATTCACTCCATCGATCGGTCATATTGCAGCCCAATCCTGACCAGGGATTAACTTTAATGGGTTCTACTCAGCCTTAGGTGAAAGTTGCCGAATTTGACGTGTTTTGCGCTTACCAGGTAAGCCCCTATGCCTAGAATTTGGGCTTTATTCACTTGCGCCTGAACAGTACCATTGAGTTTAGGATAGTTCCGCTAAAATGGCAAGGGTCTCAACAGGCAACCCGCCTGTCTCGATTGAAACGGGCATTGAAACCAGGAACGGGGATGGGGTGAGCTGTTCTAAATAGCAGACCCACACCGGGGGCGATCTTTGACGTGGGTCTGGCTAACAACGGGTATATTCCCGGGATGCTGCCCGGATCAATTGAAATGATAACTTAGAAGGTAGCGTCCGCCGGCATACCGGGCTTCAATGCGTGGTCCGGGTTGGGCAGGCGGATCTCGATGGCATACACGGTCGTGCTGCGGGATTCAACCGTCTGGACATTACGCGGGGTAAACTCGGCCTGGTCAGAGATGTGGGTGATGGGTCCGCTGAAAGTTTTTCCTGGGAATGAATCAACTTTAACACTGACGGTCTGCCCAAGCTTAATTTTACCATATTGGTCCTCAGGAAGGTACACGGTCAGCTTGACCTCATCCAGGACGCCAATTTCCAGGACGGTGGCGCCAGTTGCCGTGGTTTCTCCGACCGACATAGGGCGCGACAGCACCACCCCGGCAGCCGGAGCAGTGATCAAAGTTTTACTCAGTTGAACTTCCGACAGCTTGAGCGCCGCCTGGGCCTGGGTCAGGGCGGCTTCGGCCTGCCTCTCTGCACCCTTGGCTTGTTGGACAGCGCCCTGAGCTGCCTGAACCTGGAACGACTGGTCCCCGGTCATCAACTGGTCGAGCGCATCTTTGCCATTATCTAACCTGGCCTGCGCCACAGCTATCCGCGCACGAGCTTCCAACACATTTTTGGCCGAGGTGGAGGACAGCATCTGGTTATAAGCTTGTTGCGCCGCGTCCAATTCCGACTGGGCCGAATCCAGGTCTTTCTGGGCGGCTCCCGTCAACTCGGTATTATTCTTGGCATCTTTAGCCTGGGTCAGCGTCTGGTCAGCCAGTTTATAGGCCACTTGAGCTTGTTCCAGGCGTTTTTCCGCCGCGATAAAATCTTTATTGCTGGCATCCTTGAGTTCCTTATCCAGGTTGGCCCTTTCGCTGTCAATGTTTTTCTGAGCTATATCCACCTCGGATTTTATCGCCAGGATCTCCTCGTCTTTCTGGAAGTACCAGCCGGGCAGGGTGAATTTAGAGGGCTGATCGCTCTTCCAATCCGCGTTGCGGTTCTTCGCATCCTGCAGGCGCGAGGCCTGGATCGCCATATTGTATTGGGTCGTTGCATCGCTCAACCGCTGCTGGACCACGCTCAAAGACGCCGTGGCTACCTGGACAGCCGCCTGGGCCTGGTCTTGCTGAGCCTGGTAAATCTGGTCGTCCAGATGGATAAGCACATCCCCAGCTTTAACCACATCACCTTTATCTACTTTAATATCGGCCAGCTTTCCGCCTATTTCCGCTGAAACGTGCACGCTGTCCGCTTCAATCGTCCCCGAAGCCGTCAGGATGGCGCTGCCCGTATTGATCCCTAAAGCAGTGCAGCTTGTCAATGCAATGAGTGCCAGGGCAAAAACGCTATTGTAAATCCAACGAATATTTTTCATCTTCAACCTCCAAAGTTATTCTGATTAAGAATAATTGTGTCATCTCAGGCAACCGTGAATTCGGGGTCTCTCATCTTATTAAGATTCCCGGACTTTGACAGCAGAGATAAATACATCCTCTAAAGTTGGGGCAATCCATTCGATCGCGGTAAGCGCGATGTGTTCATTAAGCAAGACCTGGCGCGTGGCTTCCTGGTAACCCTGAGCCGATGGCACCACCGCGTGGATCTGCGCGCCATATAGAGCCACTTCATCGAAGGGGATGATGTGCTTCTCCTGGGCGTCTTTTAATACTTGCAGAGCCAGGTCAGGTGTGGGCGTGTGGATTTCCAACACCTGTCCGTGCATCTGGGTCTTTTTCAATTCATCGGGCGAGTCGAGGGCCACCACGCGGCCGTGGCTGATAAAACCCACCCGCTGGCACAGCTCAGCCTCATCCATGTAATGGGTGGTCACAAGCACGGTCACACCCTTCTTGGCCATGGCATAAATCAGGCCCCAGAACTCGCGCCGGCTGATCGGATCGACCCCGGCGGTGGGTTCATCCAGAAAAATGACTTTGGGGTTATGAACGATGGCGCAGCCCAGTGCGAGACGCTGCTTCCAACCCCCCGACAGATTTGAGGTCAGCGTATTTTCGCGCCCTTCCAGCCCAGCCATTTTGATAATATCCGCCTGGCGCTGTTCCAACTCTTTGCGCGACAGGTCGTAAATCTGCCCGTAGAAACGGATATTTTCGCGCGCGGTCAGGTCATTATACAGGGTAAAAAGCTGGGACATATAACCCACCTTCGCCTGCATTTGCTTGGTTTGCGTGGCCGGGTCAAACCCGAGTACGCTGGCCCTTCCTGATGTGGGCCTTAGTAAGCCCAACAGCATGCGGATAGTGGTCGTTTTACCGGCCCCGTTTGGACCGAGCCAGCCGAATACCTCCCCCGGGTTGACATAAAAGCTGACGTCGTCCACCGCTGTAAAGCTGCCAAATTTTTTGGTCAGATGTTCCACGACAATGGGATACTGCCCCGTGTTTTGGTCGCTCATCGTTATTCCTATAATCCCATCTTACCCAGTGGAGTGGCAATGGCCCCTCGCTCCTGGTGATTGGCCGCCTCACGATGGATCAGGCTGATAAAGGCTTCTTCCATGCGCACCTCAATTTCACGCAGGGGTTCGAAACTGATTCCTTGGGCCGTTAGCACCGCTTCAATTTCAGGCTTTCTGAGACCCACATCTTCCACAAAAACGTGCAGCATGGCTCCATAAGTCTGCACTTCCAGCACACCCGGCATCTCGGTAACCAATTTTTGGGCCGGGACGAACTGATGTGGTTTGAACTCCAATAAATGACCCTGGATACACGATTTGATCGCTCGCGGTGTGTCGCTGGCAATCAACTTACCAGAATACATCAACCCTACCCGATTGCAGCGCTCGGCCTCATCCATGTAGGGCGTGCACACACAAATGGTGAGTCCTTTTTCAGCACGCAGATGACCCAATAGGTTCCAGAACTCACGCCGGCTGACCGGATCGACCCCCAGGGTGGGTTCATCCAACATGACCACTTGCGGCTCGTGGATCAGGCTGCAGGTTAGTGCCAACTTTTTCTTCATCCCACCCGAAAGCTGACCAGCCAACCGGCCTGTGAACTCACTCAAACCGGCAAACTCCAGCAACTGCGGCACCCGTTTCTTCTGGTCCTCGCGGCTGACGCCCTGGATATTGGCGAAAAATTCCATATTCTCTTTAACCGTCAGGTCAGCCGGCAAGGCAAACTGCTGCGCAATATACCCCACCCGTTCGCGTATAGCGTAGGTGTCGTGCATCGAATCAAACCCAAGGATGCTGCTTTGTCCATGTGTCCGGCTGAGCAGGCCGAGGATCACCCGCGTAAGGGTGGTTTTTCCAGCCCCATCCGGGCCGATCAACCCAAAGGTTTCACCACGCGGAATATCGATATTGACCTGGTTGACCGCTATGATCTTCCCACTGCGGGTTTTGAATTGCTTGACGAGGTCACGCGTTGAAATGGCAATTTCTGTCATAATTTTCCCTTATCATCCGGCGTTCAGTCTAACCGCCGTTTGAAGCTGACCGATGCGATAATCATCACAACCACGCCGTACACAATCAGCGCTACCACATCGCTCCACAACAGGCTGATCCCGACACCCTTGGTAATAATCCCACGGGAAATGCGGATAAAGTAAGTCAGAGGGATCAGGCTTCCTATCGCCTGGGCGATCCATGGCATGGGCGCCCTCGGGTAAATCACACCGGTCAGGAGCATGCTGAACAGCATCAGCACCATGCTCATTTGCTGAGCCTGCCGTTGGGTCTTTGCCACCGAAGATATCATCAAACCAAGCCCAATACCCGAGATGATGAACAGGATGGCCAGGGCAAAGAACAGCCAAACACTTCCATGGAAAGGCATGCCAAAGAAGAACACACCCAAAATCAGGATGATCACGGTGACTACCAGGTTCAAAACCATATTCGGGATTAATTTTCCCAGCATTAATTCAATAGGTCGGGTAGGCGTCACCATGATCTGCTCGAGTGTACCCAATTCACGCTCACGGACTACGGTCATGGCTGATTGGCCGACGGCAAGCACCTGCAAAATGATGGCAGCGATACCCGGCAAAACAAATATCATGTCATTCATATCCGGGTTGTACAGTACCCGAAAAGATGTGTCAACCGGGAGCGTACTGCTGGCTGAGTTGGCCCCCGCACCCATCTTGCTCACCTTTTCTGTAATCAAGTTCAACTGGTACGTTTGTGATATGGCGCTGGCCGCACTGTAACCCGACTGCACACTGAATGAATCTGAGCCGTCCAGCAATATCAAGACGTTGGCGTCTCCGCTAGCGATGTGGGCTGAAAAGTCAGCGGGAATAACCAGGCCGGCCTTCACCTGGCCCGAGTCGATCGCCTGAATGATTTCCTGCTCATTGGCTACGACCATCTTCATATCAAAATATTCCGAACGCTGCAGGGCGTTGATAAAATCACGGGCGCGGGAATCGTGACTCTGGTCCACCACGGCGGTTGGAATGTGGTTGACCGAGAGCGTCACAGCATAGGCAAACAAGAACAATTCGATCATGGGCAGGCCAAGGATAAAAATGAGCGTGCGCCGGTCCCGTAGAAGTTGGATGGTCTCTTTCCGGACAATAGTGAAAATACGCCTGAATCGATTATGCACGGCTAATCTCCATCAATCTAATCTCTGCCTGAACAAACGCGCAGCAACAAACAAGATCACCCCATCGTATACCAGGAGAGGCAAGATATAGTCCCAAAGGTAAACGGCGCCAATCCCTTTGGTAAAAATACCTCGCGAGATCGGGATAAAGTAGGTCAAAGGAAATAAATTGCCGATCAGGCGGATCACCAGCGGCATGGAATAGCGTGGAAAAATGAACCCGCCCACGATCATCCCCACAAATGAGAACATCATCATCAACTGCTGAGTCTGGCGCTGGTTTTGGGACACGGTGGATATGAGCAGCCCCAAACCCAGGCCAGAAAAGACGTAGATCAGTGCAAGACCGATAAAAACCAGAATATTGCCCTGGAATGGCACCCCAAAACCGATCGTTCCAACCAGTAAGATGCTCAACATGTTGAACATAGCAATCAATAGGTTCGGCGCCATTTTCCCGATCATGAGCTCAACCGGCCGGATGGGCGAGACCAGAATCTGCTCGATCGTCCCGGTTTCGCGCTCACGCACCACAGCCGCCGCAGTCAGTGCGATGGTTTGCGTTTGCAGGAGCATGGCGATCATACCAGGGATAATAAACCACAGGTCCTTAAGATCGGGGTTATATAAAATGCGCAGGTGGGTATCAAGACCCGATAGGCTTTGAACGGTGGCACCGGCGCCAGCCGGATTAACCGTATTAAACACAAGCTGGGTCGAAAAAGATTGGGACACAATGGTAGCGGCATTGTAAGCTGACTGGGTCGAAAAAGGATCGGAGCCATCCACCAGGAACATGATCCGCGCGTCTTTCTTCATCTCGTGGGCCGCGAAATCAGGCGGAATAATGATCCCCGCCAGGGCTTTGCCACCATCGATTGTCCGGATCACGTCGCTTGGAGCGGACACGGTCGACACAATGTCGAAATAGCCCGAGTTTACCATCGCATCCAGATAAGTCCGGCTGGCCTGATCCAGGCTTTGGTCGGCAACCACCAGGCGAATGTGCTTGACATCCATATGGATGGCATATGCAAACAGCAACAATTGCAGCATCGGCATCGTGCAAATAATTGCCAGGGTAACCCGGTCGCGGACTATCTGAATAAATTCTTTCTGGATAATGGCCCAGATTCGTTTAAACATACAAGCTCCTGAT
>DAIQPZ010000072.1:0-12265 GCA_036787065.1 Anaerolineaceae bacterium | reverse complement strand
AGCCAGTGAAATCGGGTGTTAAGGGGAAGCCAGCGGCTAAAAAAGGGTCGGATGCAGGTGTGCCCGCTGCAAAGGCGCGCTCTGGCATAAAAGGCAAAAATAAACCAGCGGGAAAGGAAGTCCAGCCAACGTTATTCACCGAAAAGACGCTACCGGCTGAAAAAGAACAAAAGAAACCAGTTGTAATGATGAAGACCCCGTCGACGCCTAAGGAGCCCGTGAAGACCATTGCGGGCAGTCCCGCTGCGGGTAAAACCACTTTGGGCAGTCCTGCCGCGGACGGCAAGGGAAAATCCGCAAAGAAGCCAGCCGTAGAAACTTCGGCGCCGAAAAAAACATCCGTAAAGTCCAAACCTGCCAGCGAGACCAAGCCGATGCCGGTGTTTGAGGGGGTTTCTCCTCAAAATGCCAAGTCAGCGACGGCGAAACCGCGGTTAACGAAAACGCAGTCAGCGAAGACAGCACCGGCGAAAGCCGGGACCTCCACAGCGCTGCTGGAAAAACAAAAACCTGCCACAGGAGAGAAGGCTAAAGCGAGTACCCGCGAGACATCTGCACCAACCGAGAAAGAGAAACCGACGGCGAGCGCCAGTGCCGGTGCCAGGCCCGGCGTAAAAGAAAAAACACCGCCGGCTGCCAAAGCATCTAAAGATGCAAAAGCTTTGCCTGACGCTGAGGTGAAAAAGACCCCGAAGGGAAAGCCGGGGGAGTCTAAGGGCAAGCCTTAACCGCCACAATTTTAAACAGTTGGGCTAAGGTTCCCCTCTAACCCCAATTCTGGGGCAATTTTACGCATGGCGAGGATCACGTTATCGACGTGCTGCCACAATTCGACCTCAAAATCATCCGCGGCCTGGGCCACTTCTTCGCGGTTGACGCCAGCGGCAAACGCGCGGTCCTTCCATTTCTTCTTGACCGAACTGGCCGCCAGGTCGTAGAGCGATTTGGAAGGCCGCACTAAGGCGACCGCGGTGACCAGCCCGGTGATCTCGTCACAGGCATAAAGGCCTTTATCTAATAGGGTTTCACGGGCGACCCCGGTTTCAACCCCGTGGGCCAGAATAGCGTGTAGGATTTCTTCTGAAACGCCTTGTTCGCGCAAAAACGGGATGCCAGCCGTTGGGTGCTGGTCCAGGGTGGGGTGGATTTCCCAGTCGTAATCGTGTAGTAAGCCAGCCATTCCCCACATCTCGACGTCCTGACCGAGTTTTTCAGCGTAGAAACGCATGGCAAATTCAACGGACAGCATGTGGTTGACCAGTCCAGGGGTTTTGATATAGGTTTTGACAATGGATAACGCGTCCGAACGGTTCATGATCTCATTTTCTCCATGGTGGTTGAATCCGGCCAGGTGTAAAAAATGTTGCCTTGCCAGAGCGAATGGCTGCATTATACCTTTTTTTACGTCGACGCGTTATAATGTTATCTTCATCGGTAACAACCCAAAGCCTCGTGAAAGAGATCCGAATTTTAGATGTTTCCGGGTGCTGAACACCCGCAAACATCTAAAATTCGGTAACTTAATGTCCCTCAGGGTTATCCTATTTGACCGATTTTTCGGTCTGTTTTGGAGGTTGAATGGAAAAATCAATTGATAAGGTGCGTGAAAAGATTGCCGGGTTCGGCGCGATGCTATATGACCGGTTTTTGACCGATGCCGCAGGTGGGAATATTAGCGCCCGCGTCGGCGACGTGTTTTGCATTACCTCGCGCTTCTGCGGGCAGAAATATCAATGGCACATCCGCCCCGAACAGGTGTTGGTGGTGGACGCGCAGGGCAAAATATTGGATGGGGATGGAGATATTTCGCGGGAGTCCAAGGTCCATCTGGCCCTGTACCAGGCCTTCCCTATGGCGAACGGGATCGTACACTGCCACCCGCGCAATGTCCTCGCATTTTGCGCGGCGGGTAAATCGATCCAACCGGTGCTGGAAGCCACCTGGAAATTCGGTGAAATCAAGGTCGTGCCTTATGCACCGGCTCACAGCGCTGATCTGGCTAATTACATCGTAGATGGCATCCGCGGCCAGGAAGCACGCATCATCAAGCACGCCGCTGCCGTGATGGGGCGCTGGCATGGCCTGTTTGTCGTCGGTAAAGATCTGGATGCCGCGTATGATGCCGCTGAACGCATCGACACCAATGCGCGCATTATCATGCTCAGCCGGACGATTGAATCCAATCTGGAACTGGCAGATGAATGGAAAGCGGCTCTAGGGCAAGATCTGGCCGCGGGTGAATAATTTTGTTGTTTTCCGGTTTCGCGCTGCGCCATGATTATCACCGTTACCCTCAATACGGCCCTGGACCACACCCTTTTTGTGCATGAACTGACACTCAACACCACCGTGCGTGCTTATCACTCGATGATCAGCGTGGCAGGCAAAGCCACGGATGTATCCTGGGTTTTGAGCGAGCTGGGCGAAGAAAACCTGGCGATGGGGTTTGCGGCAGGTCGTTTTGGCCAGCAGATGGAACTGATGCTCCAGCAAAAGGGAGTCGCCACTGATTTTGTCTGGGTTGGCGGTGAGACTCGTCTGAATACGGTGATCGTCAGCGACGACCACCGCCCACAAACAACTGTCACGACCGACACCCTGGAGGTGAGCTCCGAACATCTGGACCAGTTGCGTTCCAGGTTTACCGGGGGATTATCCCGAGCCTCGGTGGTCGTGATCAGCGGCAGTTTGCCCCATAACATCCGCCCTTCGTTTTATGCTGAGTTAATTCAACTTGCCAACCGGCAAGGTGTACCGGTCATCCTTGATGCGAGTGGATTGGCCCTAAGGGAAGGATTGGAAGCCCGTCCGGCGGTGATCAAACCCAACCTGGATGAGCTGAGTTACCTGGCCGGGCAGGTGTTGCCCAGTATGGCTGAGGTCAGGGCCGCCGCTGAAGATGTGCATGCGTGTTATGGGGCAGCGGTGGTAGCCACCCTGGCTGAGAACGGCGCCCTCGCGGTTTTACCTGGGAAGACTTACCAGATTCCGCCTCTACCGGTCAAGGTTGCCAGCCCGGCTGGCGCGGGTGATGCGGTGGTGGCGGGGCTTGCGGCTGCGCTGGCGCGGCACGAGCCGCTTGAATTTGGTCTCCGCCTCGGTTTCGCGGCGGCCGGGGCAGTGGTGATGATGGCCGGAACAGCCGACTGCCACCGCCAGGATATTGACACTTTATTTCCGATAGTTGAGTTAATCCTCTTGCCTTAGCGGTGGGGGTATTGCCTAATTTCACCCTTTTTTTAGTTTCGCTGAGGAGAATATGCCAGACAAAGCCCGATATCTACAAAGTCTTGAATCAGACCAGCCGGCGCAGGTGCTAAAGACGCTTTATGGTGACAGGCCCGCCCAGTTGGCGCGCCAACGCAAGCGTTATATAGCCCTGATCAACCGGTTTAGCGCCCTCTTCCCGCAATTGGATGAGTTTCAAATCTTCAGTGTGCCCGGAAGGACCGAGGTGGGCGGTAACCATACCGATCATAACGCTGGGCGGGTGCTGGCAGCCGGGGTCGACCTGGATATTATCGCCGCAGTGGCTAAAACGAACACGGGTGTAATTACTCTGCAATCGGAAGGTTATCCTACCAGTGTGGTAAACATCAACCAATTGGATAAGGTGGAGGCGGAAAAGAACACCCCAATCGCCTTGATCCGCGGGGTCTGTGCGCGGATGAAGGCGATGGGTTACCAGATCGGTGGTTTTACCGGGTATGCAACCAGCGATGTGCTAAAAGGTTCAGGGTTGAGTTCATCGGCGGCTTATGAGATCATGGTTGTGACAATCTTGAGTCACCTTTACAACCGGGGGGAAGTTGATTTAATGGTCGCAGCGCAGATTGCCCAATTTGCCGAGAATACCTATTTTGGTAAACCCTGTGGCCTGATGGATCAAATCACCTGTGCTGTGGGTGGTTTTGTCACTATCGATTTTAAGGAATTTGACCATCCGGTCGTAAAGAAAGTGGCTTTTGATTTCGCTTCCAGCGGTTATTCACTGGTCATCGTGGATACGGGCGGTAACCACGCCGATCTGACCGATGAATATGCTGGGGTTGCCAGGGAGATGAAAGCGGTTGCGCAGGCTCTGGGCGTGCAGGTGTTAAGAGAAACCACACTTGAACAGGTGATTGCGCACATCTCTGAGCTGCGGTTGAAGGTCAGCGACCGGGCTATTTTACGGGCGATGCACTTTTTTCGGGACGATCAACGCGTTGTCGCAGAAGTGGCTGCCCTGGAAAAAGACCAGTTCGATTGTTTCTTGGGTCTGGTGATCGAATCGGGGTATAGTTCGTGGATGCTCAATCAAAATACCTATACGTCCAAAAATGTCAGCGAACAGGGTGTTTCGGTGGCGTTGGCCGCGTCCGAATTTATTTTAAAAGGCAGGGGGGCCTGGCGCGTTCATGGGGGTGGTTTTGCGGGGACCATCCAGGCCTTTGTACCGGATGACCTTCTAGAGGGCTACGTCCATTTGATGAAAACAATCTTTGGGGAAAATTCTTGTTATGAATTGATCATCCGCCCGGCTGGGGCCGTCAAAGTCGAACTGACCTGAATTTATAAAGGAAAACATCGATGGATTGGGACAATATTCCAGATAACAACCGCCAGCCAGATTTCAATAACCTTCTGGCTGTGCTGCAGCGCAAGGCGCCTGCGCGGCCGACTATGTTTGAGTTCTTTTTGAACGATCGCCTGTATCAGCGGTTAGCCCCCAGCTTCCCCGCCATCTCCACCAGTCCCATGCAATCCATTCAGCGCACGATCGCGGCTTTCACCCGCATTGGGTATGATTACACTACGGTTCAACTGCCTGATTTCAACCTGGGGTTTGGCCTAGGCCCACGTTCCAGGGAGAGAACCGTCTCTCAGAATGAGGGCGCGGTGATCCACAACCGCCGGGAACTGGCTGCCTATCCATGGCCAGACCCCGATCGGGCAGATTACGCCTTGTTGGACCGGCTGGCGCCTGATCTTCCCGCGGGAATGAAGCTGATTGTGTATGGTCCTGGGGGTGTTTTAGAAAATGCGATCGACCTGTTCGGGTATGAAGCCCTGTGCATACTCATTTTGGATGATCCAAAGTTGGCAGACGACCTGTTTGCCGCGATTGGCGAGCGTCTTGAGTGCTATTACCAACATGCTGGTCAACATGATAGCGTTGGCGCGCTGATCTCGAATGATGATTGGGGTTTCAAAACGCAAACCTTGTTCTCGCCCGCCGATATGCGCCGGTTTGTTTTTCCGTGGCATAAGCGGATTGTCAGGGCGATCCATGCATCGGGGAAGCCGGCTATCCTGCATTCTTGCGGCCATTTTCAACGTGTGATCGACGATGTGATCGATGATATGGCGTATGACGGACGCCATTCGTATGAAGATACCATTCTGCCGGTTGAGGAAGCGTATGAGGCTTATCACACTCGGATAGCCATCCTGGGGGGTATAGACCTGGATTATGTTTGCCGGGAGACGCCACAAGCGGTTTACGCGCGCTCAAAGGCGATGTTGGCGCGCAGCGCGGGCCGGGGCAGTTTTGCCCTGGGTACTGGCAACAGTGTTCCTGATTATGTGCCAGACGCCAATTACTTTGCCCTGGTCCGGGCGGCTTTAGAAAATTAAAATGGGTAATTTGCTCTCACCGTGCAAATTACCCACAGGGGTTCGTATACCCCTTAGCCCATCCTCTCGGGAGTGGAAACACCCAAGAATTGAGGGTTGTGTAGCCCTACGGCTACACAACCCTCAATTCTTGGGTTAACTACCCACCCCTTTTTTATTCGATTGAAAGGGTTTGTTTGAGGGTGGTTTTCGAAGAACAACCTATCAGCAGTTCAAATTCACCCGGTTCAACAATCCAGTCGCTGCTTTGTGGATCATAAAAGGCAAAAGCGCGTTGATCGAGGTAGAAATCGACCGTCATGGTTTCACCCGGCGCCAGGGAAACTTTCTTGAAACCTTTTAATTCTTTGGGGGGGCGTGGCAAACTGGACAGCTTATCGGTAACGTAGAGCTGCACTACTTCTTTTCCTTTTACTTTCCCAATGTTTTTTACCTTAACCGAAGCATGCACCGGTTCATCGGGGTTAACATAGTTCATGACCTGGAAATCGCTTAATTCGAATTGAGTATAAGACAGACCATATCCAAAGGGGAATAGTGGTTCAATCTCGCGCTGATCATAATAACGGTAACCTACAAAAATGCCCTCGCCGTAATAAACCTGCCTGTTACCTGGGAAATTGATAAAAGCTGGCGTGTCAGCGAGTTTTTTGGGGAAAGTGACTGATAATTTTCCGGATGGGTTTACCTCGCCGGTCAAGACGTTGGCAACCGCGTGCCCCCCTTCAAGACCTGGATAATAGCCATCCAGCAAAGCAGGGACGTCGTCCAGCCAGGGCATGGCGACTGGAACACCGCTGTACAACACCACAATGGTGCGCGGATTGGCGGCTGCCACCGCCGCAATCAGCTCGTTTTGACGTCCAGGCAGGTCGATATTTGGCCGGTCATTGCCTTCCGATTCGTAACCCTCAGGGTTGCCGACAAACAATAGGGCGATGTCTGACTCCTTTGCCAGTTTGACGGCTCGCGCTAACCGGTCATCTTCTTCTGCTTTAGGTGTGAAGGCAAATAACAGGCGCAAGTGGGCAAACCTATCGCTGGCAGGTTTGACGAATTCGAGGGTAAGCTGGTAAGGTTTGTCGTTCGCAAGCTTTACCTCAACGGTTGACCGTCCCACCGGAAAAGGCGCCGGATTATTCTCCATGGATTTTTCGACCAGGAGCTTACCATCCAGATACAGGCGGCTGATGCCCGTGTTAATCAGGCAGAAGGTGTAATTCCCGGAGGTGGGAACACTGAGACTACCGCTCCAGCGGCCCGAGAATGGTCCGTGAAATTCAGGGATTGGGCCATGCTCAAACCACCAGAATTCCATTTTTGATTCAATACGTTCAGCCGCGGGCGACCCTTCGAAACTGGGGTTATTAAAATATTGGGCGGACAGGCCACCGGTGACGTAATTGTCTTTCAGGGGGGGCAAGTCGACCAGGTTATCGCAGCCTGGTTCGTAATCGACCTGGACCTGCGAACCAAGTTTGGCTTTTAAACCCGCCAGCGGACTGATCCGGTAGGGCGGTTCGAGGAAGGAACTTCCGCCCCCACCGATGCTGGCTTCAGCGGCATTGGGCCCAATCACGGCAATCCGCCTGACACCCGACAGGTTAAGCGGCAGGATCTGACCCTCATTTTTCAAGAGAACCATGGATTGTTCCGCCAGTTCCCTGGCCAGGGTCTGGTGTTCAGGGGTATTTAACGAACCTTTAGGCAGCATGGATTGGGCACTCAATTTACTGGTTTTAAATATCATTTTTAAAATCCGGCGCACGCTGGCATCGATTACCTTTTCGTCCATCTGCCAGTTATTCACGGCTTCAACCAGGAGGTTACCATAATACTTGGCCGGACCGGGCATCTCGATATCCAATCCACCCGCCACCGATTCGACGGTGGTGTGATTGGCGCCCCAATCCGAGATGACAACGCCCTCATAACCCCATTCTTCCTTGAGAATATCATTCAGCAAATGATTGTTCTGGCTGGCATACACCCCATTGATGCGGTTATAAGCGCACATGACCGTCCAGGGGTTGGCCTCTTTGACAATGGCCTCAAAGGCTGGTAAATAAATTTCCCGCAAAGTCCGCTCGTCAATCTCGGAACTGCCCCGGCCCCGTTCTGTTTCTTGATTGTTACAGGCAAAGTGCTTGAGCGATGTGCCGATCCCCTGGCTTTGCACGCCCTTGACAAAACCAATCCCGATCCGGCCAGCCAGGTAGGGATCTTCGGAATAACTCTCAAAATTGCGCCCGGCTAATGGGTGCCGGGCGATATTTACGCAGGGTCCTAACAAAATATCGCATTCCATGGCTCGAGTTTCTTCACCCAACGCCTCTCCAACACGTTCGATCAGCTCCGGATCCCAACTGGAAGCCATGGACACACCCGTTGGAAAGGAGGTCGCCGGGCCATAGATACGGTTGGCTTCGGGTTGGTTCAGCCGCACGCCATGAGGTCCATCCGTCATGGTGATGGATGGAATGCCAAGTCTCTCCACTGCTGAAGTATGCCAGTTATCAATCCCTGACAGGAAAGCTACTTTTTCTTTCAGAGTTAATTTATGCAGGATGTCTTCAATCCGGAGATCTAATTCTTCTTCAATGGGTTGGGACTTGTGGGTAAGAGTCATCGCATTCTCCTTGAAATGAGAATAATCAAGAGTACTGATACAACTTTTGTTACTAATCGGCCCGTGTGAAATCGACCCGAATTTGAGGTGTAGGCGCTTGTAAAGCAGGCGCGAATACCTCGAATTTGGCAACTTTTTTTCATAGCTGAGTAGTTATAAACATTTTACTATGTTATGATGGAAACCGTGGGCGTCAATTGCCCAGTTTGAAGGTAAAATCGTATTGAATTGTCGGACAAGAGGCAGTTTACAGCCTCAGACGACTCGTACACAATTATGACGGAGTCCCTGATGGAACTTATCCTTGAAAAATTAAGGGGTGGCGATAGTTGTTCAATAGGCCGCGCGAATGAAGTGGTCGCAGATGTTTTAAAAGATCCGGCGTTGTTTTCTATTGTTTTCAATGTCATGCTGGAACCCGATCCGATCATACGCATGCGCGCCGCGGATGCCGTCGAGAAGATCACGGAGCAACATCCGGAATGGCTTGACCCTTATAAGCAGTTGCTGATCAATGAAATTGCTCTGGTTGAACAGCATGAAGTTCGCTGGCATGCGGCCCAAATCCTTCCTCGCCTGGAACTTAATCCGGCTGAACGGCGCGTGGTCTTCCAGATCTTGTTGAATTACACCCAGGAAAAGAGCAGCATCGTCAGGACGTTTGCCATGCAGGCCCTGGTGGGTATCACTGAGCACGACGCAGAATTACGCGCCCAGGTGCTCTCTTTGATGGAAAGCTTGATTTATGAAGGAACCCCGGCGATGAAAGCCCGGGGGTTAAAACTACTTAAAAAAATGAAAAGAGAGGAAGCAGACAATGGCAAACATGCTGCCTGAAGTTCGCTTTGCGGTGATCGGGATTAACCATAACCATATCTTTAGTCAGGTCAACCTGATGCTGCGGGTTGGGGCCGAATTTGTTTCTTTTTTTGCGCCTGAGCCTTATTTGGTCGAGAATTTTTCAACGGTTTTCCCTCAGGCTAAACGGGCTAGAAGCGCTGATGAAATCCTGGAAGACCCTACCATCCAATTGATCCTCACCTCTGGCATCCCTGCCGAGCGTGCGCCATTGGGTATTTCAGTCATGCGCCATGGCAAAGATTTTATGAGCGACAAACCCGGGTTCACTACCCTTGAGCAGTTGGCTGAGGCTCGCGAGGTCCAGGCAGAAACCGGGCGCATTTATTCAATTTGTTTTAGCGAGCGTTTTGAGGTCCCCGCGGTAGTTAAAGCGGGCGAATTGGTTAAAGCCGGAACTATAGGCAAGGTTGTTCAGACGATCGGGTTGGGACCGCACCGCATAGCGCCTGCCACACGCCCGGAATGGTTTTTTATCAAAGAGCGCTACGGCGGTATCATCACCGATATTGCTTCTCACCAGATGGACCAATTCTTGTTCTTCACGGGCTCAACCGAAGCCAGAGTGGTTGCATCGCAGGTGGCGAATTATAAATTTCCTCAATATCCAGAATTGGAAGATTTTGGTGATGCCGTTTTGAACGGTAATGGCGGTACCGGATACGTGCGGGTCGATTGGTATACCCCAGATGGGTTGGGGGTCTGGGGCGACGGACGTCTGACCATCTTGGGGACGGAAGGCTATATCGAACTGCGTAAATATATCGATATTGCCGGTCGAGAGGGCGGTAACCACCTTTTCCTGGTAGACAAAAATGAGGTTAAATACTTCAATTGCAGTGATGTCGATCTGCCTTATGGCCGGCAGCTCCTTGCGGATATCCTTAACCGGACCGAAACTGCCATGCCCCAGGCACAAGTCTTTTTGGCTTCAGAACTGGCCCTGCAGGCAGAAGCTCAAGCGTCGCGGTTAGGATTTCTAAACCATGCGGGTTAATCCTCCCCATCCGGCTTTTGTGGCAGCTTTTGATTTTGCTGCCCGCCAGGTTAGATCCCTGGTTGAGACCTATCCGAATTATTTTCCAATGTATACGGTTAACGGCCGTTGGCATCATGCGGGTGAAGCCTGGACGAACTGGTGTGAGGGCTTCCTGGGCGGCGAATTGTGGTTGCTCTACCAGCATACAGGCGATATATACTGGCGAGAAAAGGCTGAACATGCCAGCCGGTTGATCGAACCGCGCCAGACCGATTGCAGCGTGCACGACCTGGGATTTCTGTTTTGGCCGACCTGGAAACGCTGGTATGACCTGACCGGCGATCCGGCACGGCTGCAGGTGGTGATTACTGCGGGAAAAACCATGGGAAACCGCTTCAAGGAAATGGGGAGCTATCTGCGCTCTTTTGTAGCAGAAGACAGCCTTTTCATCGATATCATGATGAATGTGGGTATCGTGATCTACGCGGCTCAACAATCCGGGGATGCCGATCTGTTGGGTAAAGCCCTGGCGCACTGTCTGACGACTCGGCGCTGCCTGGTGCGGGGAGACGGGAGCACCGCCCACGAAGGGTTGTTCGACCTTGAAACTGGTGAGTTTCTTCGCCAGAGCACCCATCAGGGCTATCGCAGCGATTCTTCCTGGGCGCGCGGGCAGGCCTGGGCTTTGTATGGATTTGGCACGGTCTATCAGATGACGGGTGATCCTCGCTTTTTACACACGGCTGAGGCGTGTGCGGCTTTTTATATTGAAAACACGCCTGCCTGTGGCGTTCCGCCGAATGATTGGCGCGATCCACAACCCCCCACCCCTTATGAAAGTTCGGCCGCGGCGATTGCTGCCAGCGGACTACTCAACCTGGCTGAGCTGTCCACGGATGCGATGCACCGCAAGCTTTATCGCGATTATGCCTTGATAATTTTAGAGACTTTAACCAGTCCGGAATTCCTGGCTGCCGGTAGTCCAGGATGGGAGGGGATCCTGAAGCACGGCAGTTACCACCCACGTAAAGGCCTGGGAGTGGATGAAAGCGTCATGTGGGGTGATTATTTCTTCCTGGAAGCGTTATCCAAGGTGCTGCATGGCTAAAAAGGCAGCCCTGGTAACCGGCGCCAGTCGCGGGATTGGCCGTGGAATTGCCCTGGCATTGGCCGTCAAGGGCTGGTCAGTGGGTGTCAATTACCGTGGCGCCCAGACCGCGGCCGAGGATACCCTGCAGGCGATCAAAAATGCGGGTGGAGAAGGTCTGGCGGTCCAGGCCGACATCAGCCAGAGTCAGGATCGTCAGCGGCTGGTTGAGCAAGTCTTCCATGCATTTGGACAAATCGATCTGCTGGTCAACAATGCGGGCATGGCTCCGCGCCAGCGTATGGACCTGCTGGACCTGACTGAAACCTCGTACGACGAAGTGATGGCTGTGAATTTGAAGGGGCCCTTTTTCCTCACCCAATCGGTTGCGCGGGTGATGATCGACCAACGTGAGCGGGGATTGGTTGAACGACCAAAAATTATTAATGTTGGGTCGATCAGCGCTTATGCGAGCAGCATCCGGCGGGGTGAATACTGCCTATCGAAAGCGGGTGTAGCAATGATGACCACTCTGTTTGCGGACCGGCTGGCGGAATATGGCATTTGTGTGTATGAGCTGCGCCCCGGGTTGATTGAAACCGATATGACCGCGATGGTCAAGGGTAATTATGACCAATTGATCGCGGATGGACTTTTACCTCTCAAGCGTTGGGGTCAGCCAGACGATGTGGCGCGAGCGGTGGTGGCCATCGCTGAAGACTCCCTGCCTTATTCAACCGGCGAAGTGATTAACATCGATGGCGGTTTTCACCTGCGCAGGTTTTAATCCTCTACCTGAGAATATCCATTTATTATGCCTTATAGAAAAATAGCTTCTTTACGTAAAGCATCCGATTTCCTGGCTTATTTTACCGGGCTGGGTATCGGCCTTCCGTTCGATGAGCAACTGCTCACAGGCGATTCCTCTCCACTATCTGCGCCGGCCCAGGTGGATGGACTGGCAATCGGCAATCGCTTTTGCATTTTGCCAATGGAAGGTTGGGACGGCACACCCGATGGAAAGCCCACCGAGTACACCATCCGACGCTGGAAACGTTTTGGGCAAAGCGGTGCAAAGTTAATCTGGGGTGGG
>DAIQPZ010000225.1:0-3999 GCA_036787065.1 Anaerolineaceae bacterium | reverse complement strand
GGGAAAAACAAAGTCCAATTCACCGAAGAAACCTGCAAGTTTAACAATATGCCGCCAAACGGGATGATCCAATGCGGCATCATTGTCGTGCCTGAAGATCGCACAAATCCGGAAGGAAAAAAATCAAGCTGCATGTAGCCAATGTCAAAAGCTCAGCGGCCAATAAGAAGACTGACCCGGTTCTCCTGTTAGGCGGCACAACCGCCATATTGCAGTACGCGGGATTTATTGCCAATGGTTTTAGCGGCATCCTGAGCCAGCGGGACGTGGTGATAATGGACCAACGCGGTGTGGGTTATTCCGAGCCAAACCTGGACTGCCCAGAGTTAACCGACCTCTTCTTTTCATCTTTTGACCTGGCGCCTTATGCCAAACTGATGGTGGATAAATCCCACGATGCGATGGTGAACTGCCACGATCGCCTGGTCAAAGCTGGGTCCAATCTGGCCGGTTATACCAGCCAGGCGAGCGCCGCAGATTTCGAAGACCTGCGCCAGGCACTGGGTTACCCGCAGTGGAATATCTACGGCATCGGGTACGGAGCGCGGCTGGCACAGATTCTGATGCAATCCAATCCACAGACCGTCCGGAGTGTGATCATGGATTCGCCCGTCCCGGCTGGTACCAGCATATTTTCCGGTGAGGCCGTGTATGCTGGTCAGACGCTGGATTGGCTGTTCCAAAGCTGCGCGGCGGATGATAAATGCCATGAGGCTTTCCCGGATCTCAAGAAAGTATTCTACGATGATATTGCCCAATTGAACCAGAGCCCGGTTGAGGTCAAAGTTCATGACCTGCAAAACGACAAGGATTATACCGTGACGGTCGATGGCATGCGGCTGATCGAACAGACGTTGGGTGTGCTCAGCCAGGACGCCCCCAACACTCTCCCGCTGCTCCCGTGTATGATTTACCAGGTGAACAGTGGAAAATTTGATGACCAGTTGGCGAACACATTGAGTACGATCGCTTACAACGAGCCCACCAGCATAGGCCTGCAAATGGTGATTTACTGCCGGGAAGACGCACTGACCCCCACCCAGCTTTCACAATCCAACTCGGGGGCGGAGCCGGCCCTGGTGGCGTATTTCAACAAAGTCGATGCGCTCAACGCCGATGCCTGCCGGGTCTGGACTCCCATCCATGCAGCCGCTGAGAGAGCCGCGACAGGATCCATTTCCAGCAGTATCCCCACGTTGATCGAGCAGGGTAACTTATCTTATAATACACCGTCCGCCTGGGGTAAACAAATCGCAAAAGGCATGGTCATTGCCTATTACGTCGAGTTCTCTGGGGCTGGTGCGCCTGTATCCTTCTCACAAAACTGGTCCACCTGTTCATCGACCATCAACGCTACTTTTCTGGATAAACCCACAGTCCACCCAGATACGACGTGCGCCAGCGCCAAAGTCACCCCATAATGGGTCACATTTAAATAATTAATTCGATATTGAGTGACTGCTCAGCCTTATGAAGGAAGGCGCGTCAAATTCGGGTCTTTTTCATCGGACTCTGAGTAGCTAGGAAAAGGATAATCATGAATGAATCATTTCGAACCCGATTAAAAAGAGGCGATCGGTTGATCGGCACGGTGGTCACGTTGTCCACGCCGGCTGTCGCCGAGGTCCTCGTGGCTGCAGGTCTGGATTGGTTATTTGTTGACCTGGAACACTCGACCATGGGTATCCTTGAAGCTCAAGCGATCCAGCAGACGGTGGGCGAAAAAGTGGCCTGCGTTTTACGCCTGCCGCTCAATGATGAAATCTGGATCAAAAAGGCTCTTGATACCGGCGTGGCAGGCATCATGCTGCCCCAGGTGAATACCCGGGAAGACGCGATGCGGGCTGTCCGATTAAGCCTGTACCCGCCCCAGGGCAGCCGCAGCGTGGGAGCTGCCCGCGCCAATGGGTATGGAACCCGGTTGCAAGATTACGTCGCCAGGGCCAACACGGAAACGGCGGTGATTGCCCAAATCGAATCGATCGATGCGGTACATAACGTCGAAGCCATCCTGTCCGTCGACGGTCTGGATGCCGTCCTGGTTGGGCCGTTTGACCTCTCAGCGAGCATGGGCTTGATCGGGCAGGTTGAACACGCTGACGTGCAGGCCGCCATAGACCGGGTGCGCCGTGCCTGCCAGGCGCGCTCGATACCGTTGGGTATTTTCACGGCCAACGGACGCCTGGCTAAAGCTTATGCCGCTCAGGGGTTTACCCTGATCGCGGCCAGCACCGACACGCTCATGCTGGACCTGGCTGCCAGAACGTTGTTGAGCGAAATACACGCTTAACCACTAAATGCCTGGCCACTTGCCAGGCATTTAGTTCTCGCGGCTGAGCAGTTACTTTCAATCGAAGAAATCTTCATCCCCGGCGGGCAAATAGGGACGGGCTTTCTCGACGTTGAAATCTACGCCTAACCCGGGAGTATCCCAGACATCGATCAATCCATTTTTTACTATCGGATTGGGCAGGCCATCGATGATATCGTACCACCAGTCCGGCTTGCCCAGGGGATATTCAAAAGCGATGTAATTGGCCGGTAGTGTCGCGCAGACTTGCACCAGGGCTGCCAGTCCAATCAGGCCATCAAAGACCCCGTGGGGAGCGATCAGCATACCGTGCAGATCCGCATATTCGGCCACCCACTTCAATTCGGCCAGACCACCGACATCCGCCGGGTCGGGGCCAAGGATATTGACCGCGTTCTTTTCAATCAAATCACGGAAATTCTGGCGCAGGTAAATCTGCTCTCCTGTGTGGATGGGGGTTGTGGTACTGCGGGTGACCTCGCGATAATTATCGGCCAACACGTAAGGCATGTAATCGCCGGTGATCAGATCCTCCATCCACATGATGTTGAGCGGTTCGAGCGCCCGGGCCAGGCGGATGGCGTCCGGCACCATCCAACCGGGGCCACAATCCAGGGCCAACCCGATTTCATCTCCCAGAACCGATTTCATCGCCTCGACGCAGGCAATGGTGTGTTTTAAACCGCGCTCGGTCAGCAGCCCCCGGTTGGCGTGGGGTGCGCCGCCGCGCAGTTCACCATAAAAGAAGTTCGGCACCTGATTGACCATCTGGCTGTGAAACCCAATCACGCCTTTGATAATGCTGAACCCTTGTGGCGATGCTTTCATTTTCGCCATATCCGCCGCGTAATCTTCGGGGTTCCAACCGGTCATCGGGTAACGCACACCACCGTTGTAAACCCGCACCTGATCACGGATCTTGCCCCCCAACAACTTGTGTACCGGCACCCCGGCCGCTTTACCGGCGATGTCCCAAAGCGCCATCTCGATGGCGCTGACCGCGGCGCCCCAGGGTTTAAAACTGCCCATCCGGCGGATCTTCAACATCACCCGCTCTACCTGGGTGGGATCTTCTCCCATGAGGTACTGTTTGTAGAACAGGATATGGGGTTTCAGGTACGGTTTGCTCGATTCAACTTCACCCAGGCCGCTGATGCCTTCATCCGTGGTTAACCGCACGATCGGATTTTGACCCAAAACTGTACATTTTAAATCAGTAATTTTCATCGTTATTCCTCTATTTAGTTCGACATTGGTAGCTGCTCAGGGCCGTGTGATAAAGGCCCGAATTTGAGGTGTAGGCGCTTGCCAAGTAAGCGCCTACACCTCAAATTCGTAAACTTTTACCCCCAAGGCTGAGCAGTTACCAATATTATCAAGTTAGTCACAGCTAACCGAGACAAAATTGACGTTATCGATCACCCCAGGGCCAGTCACCGACTCCATCGATGGTGAACCCGCCATTTCAAAATAACCCGCTGTCATATTCTTAGGTACTTTAATTGACTTTTGTGACAGGCTGATCGTATACCAGCCATCCCGCCCTGGGTACTCATAGACCATTCTTTCATCTCCCCGCCAAAAGTCTGGGCCGCCTCTCCTGGGGTGCGCGGGCAGCGAACCGTCGGTTGAGTAGTCGGATCAAGATGGCGGATTACCGCAGGGGTGGGCTGCAATATCTTAAATCC
>DAIQPZ010000224.1:0-4008 GCA_036787065.1 Anaerolineaceae bacterium | reverse complement strand
CACCCGAAAACCTGACCCGGCAAGCCTTCCGCCGCCTGTCAATCATCAGAACTCATATCTACCGGACTTAACGCTTCCTAAACGCTGACATGGATAAAATGATTGATTCGATTGAGTGATCGACTCACGGATTTTCTTTTTTGATGGGCGGGATCAGGAGTGGATTGATTTCATCCTCGAATCATTCAATATTGATGTAACACTTGTTGCATTAATCCGGGAATGATAGTAAAATGTAACAGCTATTACAAAAGGAAGACCCATGGATTATAAATGGTTATTGTTTTGTCCCCAATTGCCGGCCACGCCATCCAGCCCACGGGTGATGGTGTGGCGGCGCATGCGCGCGGCCGGTTCCCTCGGCCTGGACAATGGACTGTGGATTTTACCCTACACGGACAGCGCCGAAAAATTCATCCAGGAAATTAAGGGTTACATTGAGAACCAGGGGGGCAGCAGCAAAACATTCCTGGCCAATGCCCTGGATGAGACCACAGAGGCTGAGATCCTGGAACGTTTTCGCCAGGACCGCTCCGAAGAATATGCTGAACTCAAAGAACAGTGCCTCGATTTTCTGGGCGAGATTGAGAAAGAAACGACTCGCCAGAATTTCAGCTTTGCCGAATACGAAGAAAACGAGCAGGACCTGGTCAAGCTGGAAGCATGGTTCGAAAAAGTGAAGGCGCGCGATTTCCTGGGCGGCATTCAAGCTGAAGAGGCAATCCAATGGCTGGAAAAATGCCACCAGGCCCTACAGAATTTTGCGAACGAAGTTTTCAACCACGAAGGCTCGCATCCAGTCCCAAAACCGAGGGTCGAGCCAGGCTTGAGCGAAGACCTGGATAAAGAACCACCCGCACTGTGACCTGGTGACCTTGAAGCAAGCTGCCTTGCAGGCAGATCAGATCCGGCCGCATCCTGAATTAAAAATTTTACGAGATACGAGGTAAAGATGACAGAAAACGCAGTAAAACCAGTTGAGCGGGCCACCATCGCCCAGCTCCCCCGCAACGTGTGGGCGGTCAGCCTGACCAGTTTTTTTATGGATACGTCCAGTGAGATGGTGATAACCCTCTTGCCTTTATTTTTGGCCAACGTACTGGGGGTGCAGACCAGCATTATCGGCCTGATCGAAGGCATCGCTGAAGCCACCGCCAGCATTCTTAAGCTGTTCGCTGGCTGGCTGTCCGACCGGCTGGGCGGGCGCAAGTGGCTGGCAGTGGCGGGTTATGCCCTGTCCGCTATTTCCAAGCCCTTTTTCTATTTTGCCTCCACCTGGGAGCTGGTGGCCGCGGTGCGCTGGGCCGACCGGGCGGGTAAGGGTATCCGCACAGCCCCGCGGGATGCCCTGGTGGCCGACTCGGTCACCCCGCAGATGCGTGGGCTGGCCTTCGGTTTTCACCGCGCCATGGACACCGCTGGTCAGATGCTAGCCCTGCTAATCGCTATCCTGGTGGTCTGGCTGGCGCAAAAAGGCGCCGTGGGTCTCGAGGCAAGCACCTTCAAGACCTTGGTGCTGATCAGCCTGCTGCCAGCCTTTTTGGCCGTGCTTTCGCTGGCAATCGGCGCCAAGGACGTACCGGTCAAGAACAAACGGGCCCTCCCTAAGTTTGCCTTCCGCAGCCTGGGTAAGCCTTTTATGATCTTCATGATCATCGTCGGTGTTTTCACCCTGGGCAATTCATCCGATGCTTTCCTGGTCTTGCGCGCGCAAAAGACTGGCCTGAACGTGATCAGTATTTTAGCGATGATCGCTACCTTCAGCCTGATCTACACCCTGGTGTCCACCCCGGCTGGCTCGCTTTCAGACCGGATAGGCCGCCGGCGCCTGATTGTGGGGGGCTGGCTTGTTTATGCGATCATTTACCTGGGGTTTGCCGCCGCCCAAACCGGCTGGCAGGTGTGGGGGCTTTACGTCGTCTACGGCTTGTATTACGGCATGGCGTTTGGTACCGCCAATGCCCTGGTGGCCGACCTTGTCCCGGAGAACCTGCGCGGTACCGCGTACGGCACCTATAATGCCGTCGTCGGCGTACTGGCTTTCCCCGCCTCGTTTATCGCCGGGGTGCTTTGGCAGGGGATCGGGGGGTGGCACGGCTTTGGCCAGTCAGCCCCGTTCCTGTTTGGGGGCAGCCTGGCCCTGCTGGCTTCGTTTTTGATGGCCTTCTGGATGCCCAAAGTAACGGTAGAGTAGACTAATGAGCGCAATCATCCTTGACGGAAAAATTCTTGCCCAGCAGATCGAAAACGAGCTGGCTGGCCGCATCCAACGCCTCAAAGACCTCTCTGGGGGAAAAACGCCCATTCTCGCCACTATCCTGGTGGGCGACGACCCGGCATCTGCCACCTATGTGCGCATGAAAGGCAACGCCTGCAAGCGGGTTGGTATGGAATCGCTCAAGATCCTCCTGCCGCCAACCGCCACCACCCAGGATCTGCTCGACCAGATCGACGCGCTCAATGCTGACCCGGACGTGCACGGCATCCTTTTGCAGCACCCGGTGCCAAAACAGATCGATGAACGCGCCGCCTTCGACCGCATTGCCCTGGATAAAGACGTGGACGGGGTCACCACGCATGGATTCGGGCGCATGGCCATGGGCGAACCGGCCTTTGGATCGGCCACTCCGGCCGGGATCATGCGCCTGCTGCGTTATTACGCGATCCCACTCGAAGGCAAGCGCGCCGTGGTGGTCGGGCGCAGCCCTATCCTGGGCAAGCCGGTCGCGCTGATGCTGCTCAACGCCAACGCCACTGTTACCGTCTGCCATTCGCGCTCCCAGAACCTGCCCGAAATCGTCCATGAGGCTGATATTGTGGTGGGCGCGGTAGGCAAGCCGGCCTTCATCCAGGGCGCCTGGATCAAAGACGGCGCGGTGGTGGTGGATGCCGGTTACCACCCTGGCAACGTGGGCGACGTCGACCTGCCGGCAGTGATCGAGCGCTGTTCGGCCTACACACCCGTCCCGGGCGGGGTGGGGCCGATGACCATCGCGACGTTGATCGCTCAAACGGTCGAAGCCGCCGAAAATCATCTGTCAAACCAGGTCGGGCAGGCATGAGGGACAAACCAGTCCGAATCGCCCGCTTTTTTACCGACAACACTTGCCAGCCAGCGCCAGATGAAATCCTTGCGGGGCTGGGACCGCCTCCAGAACACCTGGGATATGCTGGTAGCGTTTATCCGATATAATGATCAGACCCAAGAGGATTTTAAATTCCTCTACGGCAGGTCCTACACCTGGGGGCTGCGCTTTCGCATCAAAAACCAAATACTGGCCAATCTCTATCCGGGTCTGGGCGGACTGACCGTGCAGGTGAACCTGCGGAAAGCTTCGGTGCAGGTTCTGTTGGGGCGCGACCTCGCGCCGGCAGCCCCTGTGCGCAGCGCCATCCAGTCGGCCCACCCCTATTCGGAAGGGCACCGGCTGTTCATCCATATTGCCAGCCCTGATGAACTGGCAAGTATTTACCCGCCCCTGGCGCTGCGGTTGAGCGAGCGGTGACGCCAACCGTGCGGACCTGTCTGGGGCTGTGGCGGGTCCCGAAGCGTTGAGGCCATATTGTTTTATTGTCACTCGCGGTGGAAATGTGGCATCTCAAAAGGGATTACCAGGGACAGCTCGATAAATCCGCTGTATTCGCCCGCCTCATACCAGGGCGCCTGGTAAATCAATTTTTTCACCCCGTTTTTGTCGGTCGTATACACGTTGCTTTCCTGTCGCTCCATCAACCTGAGCAGCTTGGAAAGCGCCGCTTCCGGGTGGCAGCCCATCATGTTCGTGCCGACCAGGTTGTTCTTACCATCCGCGTCCACCGCGGATTTGTCGTTGCTGTAGAGCACGTTTCCATCGACGTCACATACCGTCAACGTGGCGCCCACGCCGTCAAAACCATCAAATGATGCCATTGTTTTTCTCCTGGGTAATATCCGTCTGATCTTATCATGGAACCCGTCATAATGTCATCCAGCAACGGTCCAGGCCTTGTTGGGCCAGCCCCCTGTCA
>DAIQPZ010000223.1:0-4010 GCA_036787065.1 Anaerolineaceae bacterium | reverse complement strand
CGGGGTCACCTCTAATAGCAGTTTCTGGTTGGGCTGCAGAATGAAGGCGTCGCTTAACCCGTTCCAGGCCATCAGGTTGTTGACCGTCACTTTGTAAAGGCTGGCAATCCACGACAAGGTTTCGCCACTCTTGACAATGTGATAATACTTGCCATCACTGGCGGGGGTGAGTTTTTCCAGCGGCGTCAACGGGCGCGGGGTGGGGCTTGGGGTTACGTTTCCGCGGCTGATGATCAATTTCTGCCCGATTTGCAGCGGCCAATCCACCTGCCACCCGTTATAGGTCAGGATGGTGTCGACCTTAATCCCGTAGGCCAGGGCGATAGTGGAGAGGGTCTGGTAAACCTGCACGGTATGGTTGATCTTGCCGTCTGGGTCGGGCGTACTGACCTGGATCATGCCCACCGGGGTGGGCGTAGAATAACCGGCGGTGTCGCTGCCTGGGATGAACAGGCGTTGGTTGATCTGGAGTTTCGCGTTCCTGGTGAGGTTATTCCAGGTCTCAAGGTCCGCGATGGTGATCTTGTAGGCGATGGCGATCGACCAAAAAGACTGGCCGGCCTGGACCACGTGGAAAATCTTGCCGTCGGTGCCTGGGGTGGCGATTTTAACCGGGACGATCAATTGGGACACACCGCCGGCCCGGCCGCCGGTGGTACTGCCGGTTTGCGGTGTGGTCGGACCACCTACGGAGGTGTAGTCCCCGCACGATTTACCGGCGGTATAGGCGGCTTGCAAGACGTAGTAGGTCATGCCGTTCGGCGCTTTGGCTTCCCCAGCGCCAATATTGCAGTAGGCCTTGTTGACGGCCGGGATCATGTGGGATGCATCCGACCAGACCAGCATGATCTGGTCGATCGAGTCGTAATGGCCCGCGGCAAAATTTTCGGTCGCCCAGACTTTTGACCCCCCGCCATAACCGGCGCCTTGTAACCGCCCGGAAACGTCGCCAATGTGCCATGACATCTGGCTGGCGGCCATGGTCTCGGCAGTGCCCTGGGCGACGGCATCGATGATGGAGTCTTCCACCAGGGCCGGCAGTCCGTAGGATGTGCGCAGGGTATTCATCGCGACAATCAGATCGAACGCAGTCACATTGGATGACGTCGCGGCGGATACCCTGGCGGCCGGATTAAAAAACCCGGCGAACAGTGCGATTAAGAGGGTCCAGCGAATCAACATTTTGTGGTGCATTTTTTTATTATAACGTATGGAATAGTCGATCGAACGCGTTTCTTCTTTTTAACCGTAAGCGTGGTAACAAAAAATCGTCCCATGGGACGATTTTTTGTTACCACGCTTACATTCTTCTGCATGCGGGCTTCTCCAGGGAAAAATGGGATAGCGCCCATTATAAGAGGGTCTATAAGAAAATACTATAAACCCGCGAAGAAATCCACCCTGATGTCCGCATCTTTTACCCCGAGCTGCCTCAGAGTGTCTTTAAATGAATATACCATCTCTGTGGGCCCGGAAATATAGAATTTAACGCGCCGGTATCCGGGAATGAGCTTTTGGATCATTTGCGGGGTAAGCCGCCCGACGTTTCCTTTCCAAAAAGAAGGCAAGTGGCTGGCGTCTGTCAGCGTGTAAATGGTTTTGATGCCAAGCTCTTTTTCTGCCCGGTCAAAAATGTCTTTGTAGAGAATGTCTTCAGCTCCCCGGTTAGAGTATAACAAGGTGATTGGCCTGCGCTGGTGGGTATCCAGCAGGTATTTGATCATGCTCCTGAATGGGGTGATCCCGATTCCGCCGGCGATGAAGACACATTTTTGGGACGGGTTATCCGGCAGCACGAAATCGCCGGCCAGTTGTGTGGCTGCAATTTCATCCTCACTGCCCATCGAAAGCAGCGCTTTCTTGAACGAGCTCGATTTTTGATAGAACTTCACTCCAAGGCGCAGCTCACGTTCGGTGGGCGCAGACGCCAGGGTGAAGGTGCGACGGTTTCCCCGGCTGTCAGGATCGTGGTGCCCGAGTGTCCACTCCATATACTGCCCGGGTGTAAAAACCAATTTTCTGTTTGGAGTGAAGACAAATTCGTAGGTGTCGGGTGCGACCTGGGTCTTATTTTTGAGCTTGAGGATGAGTTTATCCTTTGGGCTGACCAGGTAGGCCATGAGGTTGCCGAACAAAAGCGCCAGCTCTGGGGTAGTATAAAGCGCGCCAATATGCAATAAAGGCGTGAAGAGAATACCGACCAGGGCGCCGTAGTAAATGCGCAATTTCCGGGTGGGAGGGGCTGTTAGCGGTTCGGTGAGTAAGATACTGGCAAAGAATACCAGGGGCGAGTAAAGGATGACTCTTTGCAGCGTGGTGATGAGCGCGTCACCGCTGAACAGGCTGGAAGCCAGCAGGGCCACCAGGACGGCTCCGAGGAAGCTAAAAACCAGGTCAAAGCGGCGCAGCTTGCGCACGATGAGAAAACCGCCGATCAACACGAATGGCAGCAGGCTGGCGCTCCCGACCCACCAACTGGCGGATTGGTTGGTGGTGAAATAGGTCAATGCGACCGCAAAGGCGGCAGGGTTGAAGAGGTGTTTGCCCTTGATTGCCACGATATATTTGGATGCCATCGCCAGGACTGAGGCCCACCCGAGAAACCACAGGTCGTTATAGGATTGCAGGGGGGTAATGATCAATGCAAGGATGAGGGCCGTGATGGTGGCCGATTCAACGTTGGTCGGGATGCCAAACGTCCGGCTGAAGGCCCAGTTCGAGATGGCACAGGCAGCCAGGATAAACGCGGTCGAGAAGAGCAGTGCGAAAGGATCAAACGCCAGCATATGCAGAGAGCTGAGCGCCAGGGCCGCAGCAAGAAGAGCTATCAAGACGTACAACACCAACCGGTACATGGTGATCCGGTTAAGAAGGTTATCGATGGGTCTAAGCATGGATTACATACCTGGAAAAACCGCTGGTAAAGGTCGCCCGCCGGTTTCGATCGATCATGTAGCCTTCGAAGCCGACTAAGCCCTGGATAAAGTTGATCCCTTCTTTCCCCATGGCAAACGCAGCGGTTGCATAGCAATCCGCATCGTAGACATCCGGCCCGATTACCGTCAGGCTGACGATATCCGTGATGGGCTCGATTAAATTTTTGGGATTATAAATGTGAGCACCGCGAACGTAGGCGCCCGAAGTGGCCACACCGCACCCGCTGATCGAAAGCACCTTGACGATTTCGTCCAGTTTGAAAGGATTGCGGATGCCCACGCGCCAGGCCTGGCCCTGGTTGTTTTTCCCGGCAGCCTGGATATCTCCACCTGCATCGACGTAGAAATTGGTCATCCCTTTTTGCCGGATCATCTCGGCGGCATTGAAAATGGCCCAGCCTTTCACCAGGCCGGAAGGATCGTAGGCGCCCGCGTGCTGGATATCAAAATAACCATCCGTTTTCAGTCTGAGCTGGTCGGCCATCTCAAAGACAGTTTTCATGTCAGCACTGGCGTCTTCCAGGGTTAATTCGTGCCGGTTGATCCGCGAGATTTCACTGCTGTCTTTGTACGTGCTGAATTGTGCGTCGATCGTTTCGAAGTAAGCGAAAACCGCCTCTAATAACTCGATGGACGCGTTGGGATCAATTATCTCCAGCGTAACGGGCATACCCATAATTAACCGGGTTTGTTTCAATTTCAATTCCTGGCTTTATCCAACGTCGTTTGCAGGGATTGAGCAAAAGCCTGGCTGGTCAGGGTTGCCCCGGAAATAATATCCACATTGGCGCTTTGGGCCTGGATGGCTTCTTGCTGCAGGTAAGGGATGGCGATTGCATTAATGCGCTGCGAAGTACGGCGGTCGTTGGGGAACTGTAATAATTGAACACCTGCAATCTTGTGATTCTGGATCACGGTATTAACCTGCACCATGCCATAAAAGGCGTCTTCCGTTGAACCGGTATAACTCCCATCTTTAAATAGACCCGTGGCTGTCTCGGTTGGGGCGGGGGTCGGTGGCGGTGAAGTGGGTGGATCAGTTTGGACAGTTGTAGGCACCGTGCTATTGCTGGT
>DAIQPZ010000071.1:0-12304 GCA_036787065.1 Anaerolineaceae bacterium | reverse complement strand
GACAAGGAACTGAACCGCGAATGGTTTGACCCCCAGGCGGGCTACCCACTGAACGGATTTGTGCATGAAGAGGTGGCTGATAAGGATTACCCCTGGCCGCGCTGGCTTATGTTCCGCATGGAATGGGAAACGGATGCCGTGGAGCGTGAGCGCGGTTGGAAACCAAATTGGCGTGCTAACCGCCGCCAGCCGGGGCGCGTGCTGGCTCACCGTGTCTATGCTACCCCTTACGGGCGGCGGGTGGTACAGATCCTGGAAGCTCCTGGTATTATCGGCTCGTTGGCCCAGAGCGTGTTCCTGCCCGATCACGACGATTACGTGGAGTTTGAATCCTGGTGGAACATGGGCCAGACCACCCATCCCGAGGGGACTTATCTGGTGTTTCCCTTTGATGTGCCAGGGGCGAAAGCACGGATCGACCTGGGCGGCCAGAGCATGATTGCCGGGGCGGATCAAATCCCCGGGGTGTGCTACGATTACTACACTGCCCAACAGTGGGTGGATCTGTCCAATGATCAATTGGGTGTGACCATCGCCCTGCCCGACAACCCGATGGTGCAGTTCGGTGATTTCCATTTCGGCCATAACCAGCAGGCATTCGCCATCGACCGGGCCATGCTGCTGGGCTGGGTGACCAATACCTATTGGGAGACCAACTTTCGCACCCACCAGCCGGGCTGTGTCCACGCCCGTTACCGGGTATACCCGCATTCTGGCGGTTTTCACCCGTCGGACGCACAGCGCCGCGGCCTGGAGGCGGCTGCCAGTCAGCCGCTGCTCCAGCACATGGGCGAGCCGGCCTCCGACCCGGTTTACCCCGAGACGGGCACGCTGCTGCAACTGCCCGAGGCGCTGGACCCGGCTCAGCCGGTCTTTACCCTGCACGTGAAACCTGCTCGGGCTGGCGCGGCCGTGACAGTCCGCCTGTATAACGCCGGGAGCGAGCCATGTGGAGCGCGGCTGGCCTCTGGTCTGCTCAAGATCGAGACCGCGACGTTGTGCGACCTGACCGAAGCCCCTGGCCAGCCTTTGCCGGTCACCAACGGAGGGCTGGTGGTCACGCTGCCATCCGGCCAGGTTTCTACCATCCACCTGACTGTGAAGCCGTAAGTCTCCTGTTTTATAGTTAGGCTATGCGATGCTTTCCAGACTCCGTTCACACATTGCGACGATTCTGATGTACGCGGCCATATTGATCCTGGCTGTCAACCTGGGCCTTGCCTTATGGGTGTACGCCCGTCATGCCGTGATGGCAGTAAATTTTCCCTATCCACTCGACTACGGGGAAGGTCCGGTGTTGGACCAGGTGCTGCACCTGGCTCACGGCGAGGCGATCTATCGCAGCACGATCTCCACTCCGCCGTACACGGTGACGAACTATCCACCGTTGTACCTGCTGATCCAAGAGCCTCTCGCCCTGTCTTTCGGCCTGGCGCTGTGGTACGGCCGCGTCATTTCGATCGTGAGCCTGGTCCTGGCAGCGGTCTTTTTGGGGTTGACTATCTTCGAGCTCAGCCGGGATCCACTGGCGGCCGCCACCGGTAGCCTGCTTATGTTCGCCATCCCCTATTTTGTCAATATATCCGTGCTGGACCGGGTGGATACGCTAGCCCTGGCCTTGAGTTGGGCAGGGTTGTATACGCTGGTGCGCTGGCCTGACCGGCGCATGGGGATAGTCGCGGTCGGCCTGCTGTTCAGCGCGTCGATCTTCACCCAACAAACCTACCTTCTGGTGGCGCCGATGACCGCCTTGACCTGGTTGTTACAAACCCGGCGAGTCCGCCCGGCGGTAGAACTACTGGCGGTGACCGGTGTAACCTGCGTCGCCCTGTTCGTGGGGATGAACGCCTTAACTAGGGGCGGTTTCGCCCTGAACCTGCTGACCTATACGACCAACCCCTGGTCCTACTCCGAGGTAGCCGGCAAGCTGATCGAGATCGGCTTCAATACCTTCTTCCTTGGCCTGATTGCGCTGGCATTCTTCATTGGCGAACGCCTGGATATGCCGACGCGCACCTGGCCGTTTGTCCTGCCGTATTTCCTCGCCGCGCTGCTTATCTCACTGATCGTAGGTAAAACTGGCCCCAGCGACCAGACGATGTTCGAGTTGGCGGCAGCCCTCTGCCTGGTCAGCGGGGCGGCGATGGCCTGGATGAAGAACCCTTGGGCCAGGATGGTGCTGCTGGTGCTGCTCTCCATGCAGGTCAACTCCCTGCTGTCCTGGACAGGGACGGATTACCAACCGAAATTCGCTGAGAAGTTTGCCGACCAGACCGAGATCGCCAGCCTGGACGGCATCATCCGGGGGGCGGACGGGCCGATTCTGGCCGACGAAACCATGGGGCTGCTACCGCTGGCCGGCAAACAAGTATATTACCAACCCTTCGAGTTCAGCCAATTGGCCCAGGCCGGATTGTGGGACCCCGCGCCGCTGATCCAGGCCGTGACGCAGCAAAAGTTTTCGGCCGTGTTGGTTTACTTTCCGCCGGATTTCCGCATCATCCAGGCACGCTGGTCGGACCAGTTCCTCCGCACCGTCTCGGAGGCTTACGCTCACACCCAGACCCTGGCGTACACCTTGGTATTCATGCCGAAGAAGTGAGTTGCTTTGATTGAGGTGGGAATTTATGGTTTCTTTTACGGTAATCGCTCCCTGGCCCGTACGCCGGCCGCCTGTCACCAACGGAGGGCTGGTGGTCACGCTGCCATCCGGCCAGGTTTCCACCATCCACCTGACGGTGAAACCGTAAACCTTCTGATTATTCGTGATGCGGCGGCTACAAGCCGCCGCATCACGATAAAAAATGGCGCCATACCGACGACCCTGCCATACCGACAACCCTTGACAAGTCTGCCTGGCTTTGATATCCTTTCCCTGTAGACTTTTGATTAGGAAAAGAGTACACAGTGATTCGCATGCGGTAAGCCAATTCAAGTTCTCCTTTCCCGGGTAATTTCTCCCCGGAGACCAACCACCCAAATTGTGGGTGATTAACCTTCTGTATTAACTTCTGTATTAAATGGAAGGTTTGTGTTCTAAAGGAGGCGGATGTGCTTACCGCTCATTATTTAAACAAGTCTTACGAACTCCAGACATTATTTGAAGCTGTTTCTTTTTCCCTGAACCCCGGCGACCGGATTGGGCTGGTGGGTCCCAACGGCTGCGGTAAAACGACTCTGCTGCGCATCCTGGCCGGGCTGGAAAACCCCAGCGGCGGGTCTGTTGGCCATGACCTGGGCCTGCGGATTGGTTATCTTCCCCAGGGCTTCGAGCCCGACCCGCAAATGAGCCTGGGCGCTATTCTGGGTCAAGCCACCGGGGATGGGGAAACCCTGGACGCTCAACTGGCCGAGGTCGCCGCGGCTCTGGTGGCTGATCCCGGCGACCTCCAACTCGGGACGGCCTATGACGACCTGCTCAACCGGGTCCAGTCCGCCGACCCTGGACGGGTGGCCGAGATTTTGGCCGGCCTGGGGCTGGCGGGCATCGACCCGGCCCTCCCGGCCAGCCGGCTGAGCGGTGGGCAGAAAACCCGCCTTTCCATCGCCATGGTTTTGCTCACCGATCCCCAGGTCCTCCTGCTGGATGAGCCCACCAACCACCTCGATATTGGCATGCTCGAATGGCTGGAAGACTGGTTGAGCCATCAGACCTGCGGCGTTCTAATCGTATCTCACGACCGCACCTTCCTCGATCGCACGGTCACCCGTATTTTGGAGATGGACCCGCACCAGAAAAGCGTGCGCGAATACCCCGGAAACTACACCGATTACCTGGTCCAACGCGAAACTGAAATCGAAAAGCAGTGGGCGGCCTACGCCGACCAGCGTCAAGAAATCCAGCGTATGCGTCAGGATATCGCCCGGGTGAAGGCCCAGGCCGCCTTCACTGAGCGCCAGGCCAGCTCCATCCGCATCGGTGGACCCGACATGAAGTTGAAGGGCTATAAAGATTACCAGCACGGCATTGCCAAGAAGGTTGCCAAAAAGGCCAAGGCTCGCGAGAAACGACTGGAACGCTATCTTGAATCGGATGAACGCGTCGAGTCCCCCAACCGGTCACCTCAGATCCGCATTCAGTTTGGTGAGACGCCTCATCTGGGCCAGTCTGTCCTTGCGCTTGATGATGTCAGTGTAGGTTACTCACCGGGTGTTCCCCTTCTCCAGCGGCTGAACCTGCAAGTGCAGCCTGGCCGGCGGATCGTCCTGACAGGTCCAAATGGAGCCGGCAAAACCACTTTACTGCGTACCCTCGCCGGGGATCTGCCCCCACTTTGCGGGAGGATCCAGGTGGGACCGACCGTCCGCTTTGGAATGATGGACCAGGAGCAGTCCAGCCTTAACCTGGAGCTGACCGCTTTGGAAACGGTCCTGCCGACCTTTCCCAATGAGACCCGCGCCCGAAATTTCCTGGCAAGTTTCCTTATCAATGGAGATGAGCCGCTTAAACCGGTGGGGCTGCTCAGCCATGGCCAGCGCGCCCGCCTGATGTTGGCCCGCCTGGTCGCCCAGGGCTGCAACTGTCTCCTACTGGATGAGCCGATCAACCATCTGGATATCCCCAGCCGGACTCAGTTTGAACAGGCCCTCGACCAGTTCCCAGGCGCAATCCTGGCGGTGATCCACGACCGTTATTTCATCGAACGATTCGCGGATGAGGTCTGGTGGGTACAGGATGGGGGTGTCCGCGTGGAGTGGTGAATCCCCGCATTTTGGAGTGTGAGCACACGTTTGCGCGCTCACACTCCAAAATGCGGCTCATTCCTCGGGAAATTCTGTAGAACCCTATATATCCGATCTTGCACTGGGCTGACCGGTAGTTATAATTATATAAATACTATCTAATTGGTATGATATTCTCAATCTGTCTTACATTTGGGATACAGACACAAAAGGAGAAATGGCGATGGCAAATTTTTTGTTAGTTTACAGCGGTGGTTCCATGCCTTCGAGCGAGGCAGAACAGAAAGCAGTGATGCATGATTGGGACGTCTGGTTTAATAAGCTTGGCAGTGCCGTGGTAGATGGGGGCAATCCAACGTCACCAAAGGCCAAGACCATTGCCAGTGATGGTAAGGTCAGCGACGTTCCAGCCAATTTAATGGCCAGTGGTTACTCGATACTCAAGGCTGATTCATTGGACGCGGCGGTCGCGATGGCAAAAGGCTGCCCGGTTTTGAAGGGTGGCGCCAAGGTCTCAGTATTCGAGACTTTTAATGCGATGTAACGTCAAACGAATTTCTTCGTCTCATTCACTTCAACCCTGACCATACAAAACCAGTTACATTGAGTAACTGGTTTTTATTAGGTCTTCTCTTCGAAATGAGATGGTTTCCGGGCGTCATCGCCGTTTATCACTTCGCCAGGCCAGAAATATGAATTCTACGAAACGGCTCGTTCGTGACTGGCTGGTATCTCCAGAGATTCCTGTTCAACCTCACGCAAGGCCGGTCGCTTCTTCAAAGCAGACAGGAATACCCCAAGCCATAAACCGCCCAACCCAATGGGTAGAACGAAGTCCAGCCAGTGCAGATTGAACCGGCCAGGATAGAAGGCGGGAATAACCTGCCAGTACAGGTTTACCAGGTAGACCAGGACGATCGAAGCTCCCAACCATGCCAGGATTCGCAAGTTGTGACGTACACGCGTGGAAAGCAGAACCACAAAGGGCAGGGCGAACTGGAAGATGGCTACCAGGATGCCGACAACAAGCCAACCGCCCTGGGTTCTATTGATATACCATGTGACCTCATGGGGGATATTTCCGGCCCAGATGATCAGCAGCTGGAAGTAAGCGAGGTAAGCCCAGCCCATGACAAAAGTCAACAATAAAGCCCCCAGGTCTTTGAAAGGGATAGGTGTGCTGCGCATGTTCCATTGGCGCCCCAAACCCAGACCCGGGACCCAATTAATGATTAAGATAGAGAAAGCCAGGCTGCTCAGAAGTTGGCCTAGAATAATCATTAAGCCATAAACAGTTGAGTTCCAGAATGGCTCCAGAGACATCAGCCAATCGATAGAGGCAAAAGTGATGGTGAGCGTGTAAAGGATCAGCCCAAAAGCTCCCCAACTTTGCAATTGTCTTTTGATCGCCAGGTCGCCACTGGCCGTCCAACGGGCTGAAAGGCGGTTGAGGGTGAATGCCAGCAGGATCCAGATCGCAAAATAGATCACCGCTCGGATGATAAAGAAGGGACCATTCAAGTACAGGCTTTTCTGCTGCAAGATTGCGCTGGCCTGAACGGCCTCCGGGCGGGCCCACACATACAGGCCGCGCAGGTTGAAAAGCAGGGGGATAAACAGGATAGCCATCATCCAGAGTGTGCTTGCGGCTGCTTCGTTAACCCGGCGCAATGTCAAACCCCACCGGCTGCCGGTGACGAAATGGATCATCAGGAAAGCCAGTGAGCCCAGGCTCAGACCCAGCCAGAACATAAATGCAAACAGATAAGCCTGGAAGAAGCGGTCCAGGCTGCCGGTTAATGCGCCTATTCCCCCCATAATCAGTCCAACCAGGCCAACAATCAGCGCAATTCGCTGGAAACGATTAGCAGTGGAAATTGGGCTTTGATCGGTCTTCATGGTTGTTTTCCAAGTTGTTGCAACTGGTCAGATGTCAGGTCCTGGGTGAGATGGCCATTTTTTAACTGCATGGCCCGAATGTAAGCGATCACGGCCCAACGATCGGGCGCTTTAACCCGGTAGCCATACGAGAGCATTTTCCCCTGACCGTTGGTGATGGTGTCAAAGATCATTCCATCGGTCAAGTCTTTAGAATCGCTCCCGAGCAAGTCTGGCGGTTTAGGAAACCCGAAGGTGACCGCTTTGCCATCGCCATGGCCATCGACCCCGTGGCAGACCACACAATAGATCCCAAAGCGTTCCTGGCCTCGTTTCACCAGGTCATTGGTGACAGCCACCGGGAGACCCTTGAGGGGTTCCCCGTTCTGCGTCAGTCCCGTCAAGGCAGGGTCGTCAACGCGCTGGTCGGTTTGTGGGACCGTACCGGATACCAAATTGCGCGCCGAACGCCCATCCGCGAAAAAATCGCTGGCCGAGAGAGGCCGGTTGTAGGGTTGAGTATCCATGACGCCAGTGGCCTGGCAGCCCGCCAATAACAGCAAGCAGGCTAAGAGAAGAACCAGTCCCAACCAATGGCCAGGATATGGTTTGGGTTTCGAACCAGCAAGAGAGAATTGAGTCATCGCTTCAGGCCTCGATCTCTGAGACAAGCGTGGCCCCCAGGCTTTCCAGGAACTTCCGCGTGTCAGGCAGGTTAAAATCTGGGTCGCTGGCTTCAATCCCCAGGTAAAAGCCATCTTGTGAGCCATGCTTTTGGAAGTCTTCCACGTTAAATACGGGGTGGTAGGGCTGGGGCAAACGAGTGGCGATCAACAGGCCGATGATCCCTCCAAAAGCAGCCAACAGAACGGTTAGTTCGAAGGTGATGGGGATATAAGCCAGCCAGCTATTGAGAGGTCTGCCCCCGATGTTCAGCGGATAACTGACCACCGTGGCGTAAACCTGCATCAGGAAACCAAGTAAGCCCCCTGTGATTCCACCGGCCAGGACGGCATACGGCAGGATCGAAGGTTTGAGCCGCAAAGCTTCGGCCAGCCCTTCGACCGGGAAAGGGGTGTAAGCGTCCATCCGGCGGTAGCCTGCTTCGGCAGCGCGTTGTGCAGCCGAGACCAGCATTTCCGGGTCAGCGAACCTGGCTAACAAACCGTAGATTGTTTGATATTTTTTATCCATCGCGATTTCCCTCAGTCTCCTGTGGCGCTTTCTGCTCTCACACTTTCTCCGGTCGTTTCCGCCTGGTGGTGTACCAGCTCGCGCAGTTCAAAAATCGAGATGGCCGGGAGGACGCGGACAAAGAGGAAGATCAAGGTCAAGAACAGGCCAATGGTGCCAGCAAAGGTGGCAATATCCCATATGGAGGGTGTGTAAAGATGCCAGGATGAAGGCAAGAAATCTTTGGATAGGCTTTGAACGATGATGATGAAACGTTCCAGCCACATGCCCACATTGACGAAAATGGCAATCACAAACAGGGCCACGTTGTGGGTCCGGATTTTCTTGAACCAGATCAATTGGGGAACCACGACGTTACTGAAAAGCAGCCCCCAATATAAAGGAGCGTAAGCCCCGACAAAGCGATCGATCGTATTGGCCCGTTCATACGGATCACCGCTGTACCACCCCGAGAAGTTTTCCATCAAGTATCCATAAGCCACAATCAGGCCGACAAAAAGCAGAATTTTGGCCATGTTCTCCAGATGGCGCTGCGTGATGAAGTCTTCCAAATGATAAACCTTGCGCAATGGGATCATCAGCGTCAGCACCATGGCAAAGCCTGAGAAAACAGCCCCGGCCACAAAGTAGGGTGGGAAGATGGTGCTGTGCCAGCCGGGTACCAGACCGTAAGCGAAATCCATGCTCACAATGCTGTGAACCGAAATCACCAGTGGGGTGGCCAGAGCAGCCATCAACAGATACACGGACTTGTAGTGGTGCCAATGACGGGCAGAACTACGCCAACCGAGCGCCATGATCCCGTAGATCAGGCGTACCAATTTGTGGGTGGCACGATCGCGCATGGTTGCCAGATCGGGAACTATCCCCATATACCAGAACAGGAGGGATACCAACATGTAGGTCGTGATGGCAAATACATCCCAGACCAGCGGGCTGCGGAATTGGGGCCACAGACCCTGGCTGTTCGGATAAGGTATGAGGTAGAAGGCCAACCACGGACGTCCAAGGTGCAGGATTGGATACAGGCCGGCGTTGGCTACCGCGAAGAGCGTCATTGCCTCAGCGAAACGGTTGATTGAAGTGCGCCATTCCTGGCGGAAGAGGAGTAAGATGGCTGAAATCAGGGTTCCCGCGTGGCCTATACCGATCCACCAGACGAAGTTGACGATGTCGAAACCCCAACCGACCGGTATGTTAATCCCAAAAATGCCGACGCCGTTTACGAACAAGATAGTCACGGCGTACATTAATAGCAGGGTCCCCAAAAAAGCCAGGAAGAAACCGATCCACCAGCCGCGAGGTGTATTTTTTACCCGGGTCAGAGGGATATCACTGATTTGCTCAGTGATGGAGCGGTAGGTATGTCCGGGTTGTAAAACTGGAATTTCTTTCGAATTCGCCATCGAGTTCCCTGTACCTATTCTTTGATCTGGGGATTGGGGTTGGTGACCTTGGCCAGATAAGTGGTGCGTGGCTTGGTACCCAGCTCGCCCAACAGCGCATAATTAAGTGGGGTTTCCTTCAGTTTGCGTACCTGGCTGCTGGTATCGTTGAGATCGCCAAACACAATGGCATTGGTCGGGCAGACTTGCTGGCACGCGGTGCGCACATCGCCATCCTGGATCGGCTTTCCGGTTACTTCTGATTGGATGCGTGCTGAATTGACCCGCTGGACGCAGTAGGTGCATTTTTCCATGACACCCCGGCTGCGCACGCTTACATCGGGGTTGGCCATGGCCTTGAGGGAAGGGGTGGTGTCGTCCTCGTATTTCAAGAAATTAAACCGGCGCACCTTATATGGGCAGTTGTTAGAACAGTAACGCGTACCCACACAGCGGTTATAAGTCATTTCGCTGATCCCTTCCGCGCTGTGTGAGGTGGCTCCCACCGGGCAGACGGGTTCACACGGGGCTTCTTCGCAGTGCATGCAAGGCACGGGTTCAAACGCGACCGCGGGTGTATCCAGGCTGCCCCGGAAATAGCGATCGACACGCAGCCAGTGCATTTCACGGCTGAGCTTGACCTGTTCTTTGCCCACCGTAGGGATATTGTTTTCGGCCTGGCAGGCCAGCACGCAGGCATTGCAGCCGATGCAGGACCCGAGGTTAATCGACATGCCCCATGCGTGGCCAGGGTAGGCTACCGGGTCGTACATCGAAGGGGGTTGGCCCTGTGGATCCCGGGCAAAATCTGGGTGTTGTTGGTATTCAACCAGAGTGGCCTGGCGCACCAGGTCACGGCCTTCCATGCTCTGATGATCGCGGGTTGTGACCAGCTCGTACGTCTTGCCGGTCTTGCTCACTTCTACGGAGGTGTCAAACCAGGGCGCTATGGAAGTGCGGATCGCGTAGGCGTTAAAGCCAGTTCCGTCGAGC
This sequence comes from Anaerolineaceae bacterium, assembly GCA_036787065.1. Taxonomy (GTDB): domain Bacteria; phylum Chloroflexota; class Anaerolineae; order Anaerolineales; family Anaerolineaceae; genus JAJYIW01. The sequence goes on along the minus strand of DAIQPZ010000071.1, from coordinate 2,171 downwards.
ACTTTTCCACCCTGTTTGCGACCATAACCCAGGCTGATATTGAGCGAGTCGTCTGCCTGGCCCGGTTGGATGAATACGGGAGCTTCGACCTCCCTGCCGCGGAGTTTAATCCGGATCACATCGTTTTCGTTCAATTGCAAACGCTGTGCGGTTCCGGGGCTGACCAGAACCGCATTATCCCAGGTCAGCTTGGTCAGCGGTTTGGGCAGCTCTTGCAGCCAGGCATTATTGGCATACTGCCCGTCCCAAATGGTCGCATCGGGTTCGAAGACGATTTCAAGTGACCCAGCCGCCAGAGACGGACTTGGGCTAATCAGGATCGCGGGGTTCAACGGAGGAGGCGCCGCGTTGGGAGCCAGACGGGTGTTGGGTACGAACCCATCGCTTAAGGCCTGTTTCCAGGTTGTCTCGAAGCTGCCGTTTGTGAGTTGTCCCTGCCAGTAATGGCGTAAAAGGTCGTAACCTTTCGCATCGGCCTGGCCGAGTAAAACGGCCAGGACTTCTAAGGGAGATTTCCCCGCATAGAGGGGCTCGATCAGCGGCTGGATAATGCTGGTGGTGCCGTCAAAGGCGCGAAGATCGCCCCACATCTCCAGGTAGTGAGCCGCGGGGACGTGCCAGGCCGCCAGGGAAGCGGTTTCATCTGCATACTGGCCAAGGTAAGCGCTGAACCTGGCTTTCTTAATCAGGTTGGAAAAATCCAGGTCTGCTGGGGCAGTGTAAGCCGGGTTCCCTTCCAGGATTAGCAGGGTATCGACGCTGCCGTTGTTCAGGTCATGGGCCAGATCGCGCAGTGAGGCCAGTTGATCGACGGGGTTGGGCTGAACCGGGTCGGTATAAACCACGGTATTTCCAACCGCTCCCAACGCCAGGTTGATGGCATGGGCTATGGCATGCACAGACGCCGGTTGGCGTTCGCCCGCGATCACCAGGCCGGATCCTTTGGCTGCCTGTAAATCCGCGGCGACTGGATTCAGCCAGTTCTGTCCGGGGACATTGGAAGGTGGCGCGCCCAAGTTAATCCCCAGGCGGCTTGCCAGGGCACGTGCAAACCCTTCAACGTCAGCAGACCGGACGGCCAGGCGGTGATCGGCGTTGGACCCGGTCAGAGTCAGGCTGCTTTCGACCACATACAAGCGGTTCATCGGTCCATTGGATCCATCCGGTGCGCGCCGGGCGCCAAAATCCTGGCTGTAACGCAAACTGCCTGGCTCCCGGAAAAGAAAGTCCGAGTCTAACGCTAGGATTACCTGGGCCTTGTCGAAATGATACTGAACTTCATAGGATTGTCCAAAGGCCGCAATCTGGGCTGCTTGGGTGGTCAGAGAGAGGGGAGAATATTGGTGCCATTTAGCCTGGGGAAATGTCGTCAGTACGGCTTTGATCTCGTGCGCCAGGCTGGGTGAGGTGATTGGTCCAGATAGAATGCGCAGATTGGGCCCTCTCTGGGTGGCTAAGACTGAGGCAAATTCATCCCAGGTTTTAACCGCACCCTGATGGGTGATCTTCTGGGCCCGGTCTGGGTCATAGAGGTCCAGGATCGAGGCCTGCATAAACAGTTCGCTCTTACCCTGGCTGACTGGATGGCGCGGGTTGCCGTCCACTTTGATGGGTCTGCCCATTTCACTGCGCACCAAAACCCCCTGAGCATAACCATCTTTTGGCATGGCGCTGGCATAATAGATCGGTTTGCCAGGTACGATGGCTTCGGGTGGGTTCGAATAGGGCAGGATCTTGCCAGCCGCCTGGGGAACGCAGGCGGTTAATCCGGCTAAAGCCAGCGAAGCACCCAGAACTTTCAGGAAATCCCGCCGGCTAAGTTGATTCAATAAAATCGCCTGCCGCGGAAATTCGTGTTTGACGATATCAAGAAAATCCGAACGCTCGGTCAGTTCGTTCAAGCTGCGCCAGTAAGTTTTCCCGTGCTCGGAGGCCAGGCGATTTCGTATGGCGGTTAAATCAAGAGGTTTTTGTTCAGCATTGTCAGTTGTCATGGTCCTGTTACCTGTGGCAAATTGAACAATTAAGTAGTTGGGTGGGCGTCATAATGTTGTATTCTTTCATCAGTTTCGGGCCTAATGTAGACTGGTCTTCACTGGGTTTGTAGCCCATGTCGTATAGATTGGCTTGCGGCCGCAAGCTTTGGCTCGGGTCACGGTGGCATTCGGTGC
>DAIQPZ010000070.1:0-12321 GCA_036787065.1 Anaerolineaceae bacterium | reverse complement strand
TAACCGATATAAGCCACGTAACCGGCGCCCGAGCAAATATTGACGATATAACCTGAATGGCGCGCGATCATCGCCGGGAGCACGGCTTTGTTGACATACACCGTACCGAGGTAATTGATTTCGATTAACTTCCGGTAGATCGACGGTTCCAGGTCCTGGAAATAACCCGGATATGCTTCGCCGGCTGAATTGATCACCAGGTCGGGCGCACCCACTTCGGCGATCCATTTCTGGATGACTGTGGTGACCTGGTCTGCATTGCTGCTATCCGCGGCCAGGGTTCCAGTCCGTTGGTTGGGTTGGCGGGAGACTGATTTTATTTTCTTTTCTGCTTCGGCCAGGCGCTCGGGGTTGCGCGCCAGAATCCAGACACTCGCGCCGTTCTCGGCCAATTTAAGCGCGGTGGCTAAACCGATACCACTCGAACCCCCGGTGACGAGGGCGATTTTTTCTTGGAATTCCATTGGGTTTTAAGACTTAATTGTGGCAGGAAGCGCAGGATCCACCGCTGCAGCCGCCGCAACTGCATCCGCCGCCCGCAATGGTTTGCCCACCGCTCTTAGCCACAAAGACAGAGAGCATGCGTTCAATATGTTCGCTGTGTAGGCATTCCTTGCAATGAATCGGCGCATCGGCCTCTTTCATCGGGCGGATGACTTCAAAATGAGTGTTACAATCACGACAGACATACTCGTATATCGCCATTTCAATCCCTCCATTGTAAATTGTCTTGCCTCGTAACTGCTCAGTATCGCGTGATAAAGGCCCGAATTTGAGGTGTAGGCGCTTAACTGGTAAGCGCAAAACACCTCGAATTTGGGAACTTTCACCTCAAGGCTGAGTGGTTACCCTGTTTCTATTCTATCCCTATCAATAAAGTGGGTCAATAGGTGATAAAACGTTCGATGGGGCAAATCTGCCCTCAACCTCATATTATCATCGATAGTGACGGGGTTTAACGTCGCAGGAAGCGTTGGCGATAAACCATCATCCCCAATAAAACCGCGGTTTGAACCAGGGCATAGACGATGGTCGTAAACTGATTGAAATAGAAAACTACCATGTCCACCACGGCCAGTGAAAAGACCAGTCCCACAAACCCAAGGTTTAAGCCGCGGCGCTCGAAACGCGTGGCCAGGAACACCGCCGAAATGATGTAAATCAGGCCAACCGATATTTCAAGCGCCAGGCGCAGCTCGAAACCGTGCAGCCCGAGGGTCGTTTTAATCATCCCTTGATTCACCAGATCAGCCAGAACAAATTGGATTTGTTGGGGGACCCTGATCTGAAAGATAACTCGAAGGGGGTATGTCAACGACCAGATCCCCAGGGCAGCCAGCCCCCCGATCAGCGCGGCTTTCAAACGCATGCGGGTGACCAGCTTTTCAAACCAGCCATTGATGCGTATGAAAAATGTCATCATGGTTCCTGGCAGGCTTGGAACCAGGTTAATATTTTCCGAAATCATCAAGTTTTCCAGGCTATCGACCAGCGCCAGCAAGTCGGGCTGGTCCGTTTCAGTGCGAATGTGTTCCATGCGGGTGAGGATGCGGGCGCGTTCTTTCTCGTCCAGGTCGAAATCTAAAACTTCCTGAAGTTCGTCAAACAATGCGTACAGCTCTGATCGTACGTCATGCGGGTGGTTTCGGCGGATCCGAGTATAGAGCAGGGCGGTGAGTAAGAACACCCCATACACGATCGGCGCGGCAGCCGGGTAAAAGTAATTGTTGTTTTGGGTGATAAATTTGCCCACTTCGTCGATGAACAATCCGACACCGAGGCCACTTAAGAGGGCGCTGGTCGAATAAGCCCAGCGGTTGGCGAATAACAGAGGAATAAGAGTGGCGATAAACAGGATTAACCCGCCCCACAGCACGTGCGCAATGTGCAGTTCTCCCGTCCCGATCTTAGGATACCCAGTCAAAGAAAGAAACAGGCGCGTGATGGATACAGAACCGGCAAAACTGAGCAGTACAAATAAGATATAGCGTTGCGAGCCAATGCGTTGGACAGCCTTACGAACTTTTGGACGCGAAAATGGGATCATAGGATCAATAGTCCAGAATTGTCGATCAGAAAATGAAATATTTCGTGGTTATTTGGCAATTTCCATGTGTAAACCGCTTAAGGAAATTCCCCTGGCGCTTTAATTATAGTATCGTTTCAAAACGCAGCCCATTCCTCGGCAAATGTTGGTGAACCGCAATCATTATTAATAAATTGGCGCCATATTCGGGTATAATGAACTTGCATGGGGATGATAGGCTTCGACGGGAGAAGCTGGTCCCGGATTGCGAGCCGAGAGGTACCGACCTCGTTAACTCAGTACAAAACTTAAGTGCCAATCGCACTTCATACAGCGCCATGCCTTTAGCCGCGTAAGCGACTAAGGAAGACGCCATGATCTCCTCGTGAGATCACGTCCGCCGGTCCCGTTTTTCGACCGGTGATCGAGTCGGGCGTCACAAAGTCGAAATGCCGTGTACGACGTCGCTAAGTACACGAATAGAGGGCTTTCGGGTCCAAGCGACTGGCTGGATGGTAGCCTTGCTAGCCGACGAACATCCGGTAAGAAAAATGGCTAACTACGCTCGTAGATATTCGTGGGTCGAATCTTTCGGACGCGGGTTCGATTCCCGCCATCTCCACAAAACAATGGATGTTTTATTGCACTGTGTGACGAAAAAACAAGATGTCCTTTTTGGACATCTTGTTTTTTTCATCAAGCAACTAACCGCGGTTTTGGGGGCGGGTATCGCCGCTCCGGCGAATAATTGGGCTACGTGGCCCAATGTCTTAATAACTCTTCCATATTGATCGATTGCCATTTCCCTTTCATCACATATGAGTCGTCTGTTAAATACCACCATTAACTGTCTTCGTATACGCTGGCGCGGTGTGTTTGGGGTAGGAATGTGTAGACCTTATTCCGATCGGGATCAAATCCGATGGTGTGGGCGCCCTTTTCTGTTTGCACTGTTTCCATTAGCCGCATCTCGTCCGTGTCGAATACGTCAATCAATCCCGGTTCACCGCTGGCTGCATACAGATGGTGGAGGGTAGGGTTGAAGAAAATTACATCCGGAGAACCACTCAAAGGCAGCTCGGATAGGATTTGACCGGAGCGCGCGTCTAGCGTGACCAGCTTCTTTGCATCGCAGGCGCAGAACAACCTGCCGGTTTTGAGATCCAGGTCCAGGCCGTGAGGGCCGAACGCCGGGATATTGATGACGCGGGCGACTCGATCCGCTTGATTTCCATCCACAACCACGATTTGGGCCGGGTCGGCGATATTGACGTAGAAAGCGTCTGTCTGGAGATCGTACACTGCCCAACGCGTCCGCCCAGGCGCCGGGATGGAGGCGACCATTTTCCTGGAGGTTACGTCTACCATTGAAAGCGTAAATGATCCTGGGATCGATGGGTCACCCACATTGGCAGCCAGCAAATGACCACGGGTAGGATCAAACGACAACCCGTTAGGGCGGATGCCGACCGGGACCTTGACCAGCTCATCTTCTGTACTGGAAGAAAAAATTCCGATTGTGTTTTCGCCGCGATTGGAGGTAAAGATCTGATCTCTTTCTGGGCTGACCAGCGCGCCGGCAACACCGGTCAGGTCGGGAATGGAGTGAAGATAAGCATCGGTTTGACAGTCAATCACATCCAGGGTGTTGTTGATCGTGTGAGCCACGTACAACCAACCCATGGTAGGGTGATAGGCCGCGTGGTCAAAACCGCCAGGCGCAACGAGATGCTCCGGCAGATCAATCAAAGAGAGCAGATGGAGGCCCATCGCATTTCCTTTCGGAGCAGAAGGGGCTGTTCAGTAAGAACAGCCCCTTGGGTACCCTTTTATTTTGGATTATTTCTTCGCAACCTGCAACCGGCACCAGGCATACAGCGCGTCGTATACCTCAAACTGGTGTTCCAGATTTTCCATGTCTTCGGGGAAACGCATGCTGAACCCGGATGCGATGGCTTCCAGACCACGGGCGATGGGGTCTTTGTCGATGTCTTCGCCCACATCGGCTGAATGGACAATCTGTGCCAGCCGCAACAGGCCAGGTTCTTTCAAATCGTACTTGAGCATAATCGATTCGAACGAGCAGCGCCCCTCGTGATGGCCCAATTCCACCCCCGGCGCATCGAAGGGGATCGCTCCGGCCTCTTTTACGACTCGCTCGATTTCACCCCTGGGAACAAAAATAAACTCCGCATCGCTGTCTACAAAGCGGGTGATCAGCCACGGGCAAGCCACGCGGTCAACATGGACGTGAGAACGAGTAACCCATATCATCGGAACCTCCAGATTTTAGAAACTTGCGAAATTGATCCAGGCTCTCAAGGTTGAAAACCTGGTGGATATAAACACAACATGCCATCCATCTTCTAATCATCTCATATTTATGGGCCTTTTTCTGCCAGGAAACCCATTTCATTCTTCATCACCCCCCCTAACGGCTAATAACTGATCTCGGACTTCCTGACCGATGGGAGAATGAAAGTAATTTCGTTGGCGGATCTGCTGGTATGCTAGTGCCAGTTTATCCCGGTCGGAATGATGGATAGGTGGCGCTCAAAGCTTAACATAACCTGGTGAAACTGCGGGTGTGGATGGGTGAAGCCAACGTGCCAATAGGGCCACCCCCGCAGAATATGCTTTCCTCCGAAATCGCTTCTCAGGCCTATCCGCTTATTCCAACGCCTGGTAGGCGCCTTGGGCAAAGTCTTCCACAATCGGGAGGGTGAACCCTGGCATATACTGCGTCATCAAGAGGCACTGCATTTGCTCGGTGGGATCGATCCACCATTCTGTATTGGCTGCTCCACCCCAGCCGAATTTTCCTACAGAGCCAGGGCGATGGCTCAAACCAGGCCGCAGCAGCACGCCGCCACCCAGGCCGAACCCGTTTGCCTTCTCGGTGTCGGAATAAACGCCATCCGGAAGGTGGTTCTGCGTCATCCACTCCACTGTCTTGCGACCCAGCAGGCGCACGCCATCGAGGGCGCCCTGGTTCAGCAGCATTTGGCCAAAACGGTAGTAGTCGCCGATCGTCGAAACTAATCCGCCTCCCCCGCTCGGCCGGTGGGTTGGACGGGTGAACCGGCTGCCCTGGGCGGGGTCCACGACTTTCAGCCCACCACTTTCCCCCGGCCCATAAACCACGGCCAGGCGTTTGACTTTTTCAGGGGGCGCCCAAAAATCGGTGTCCACCATGCCCAGGGGGTTGAAGATCTTTTCTTTTAGAAAGGCATCGAAGGGTTGTTCCGCAGCGACCTGAACGATGTAACCCAGCACATCGATAGCCATGCTGTAGCGGAAGGTCGTGCCGGGATGGTACGCCAGGGGCAGTTTGGCCAGGGTGAGGACAGTATCTTCCAGCGTGGGTCCGGGGTCTTTCTCGTCTTGCTCCCAAATCTCCTTGCGGTAGCGCGCATCCAGTTCTGAATTCTCGTCGAATCCGTAGCTTAACCCGGCTGTGTGGGTGAGCAAATCGTGCACGGTCGGCTCGCGGCGGGCAGGAACCAACTCGAAATCGCAGCCATTCCGCGGCTGCATGACCTTCAGATTTGCGAAGGAAGGCACGTAACGTGAAATCGGGTCGGCAAGGCGGATTTTACCCTCTTCACACAACATCATTATCGCTGTGGTGGTAATCGGTTTGGTCATCGAGTAGATGCGGAAGATGGTTTCGATGCTCATCGGTTGGTTGGTGGCAATCTCCTGCCAGCCAAACTTTTGCAGGTAAGCCACCTGCCCCTGGCGGGCGACAAGGACAATCACCCCGGCAAATTGGCCTTGATCCACGTACTTTTGCATGGCGCGGTTAATCCGCTCCAGACGGCTCGAAGAGAGCCCGACACTTTCTGGCTGCACGATTTGCATCATCGACTCCTTTTGCGTCTCATGGTTTGTCCAAGCAGGTTAGATCCCCTCCATTATACAGAAAAGCGCAAAAACCGTTAGATTGAATCCCCGCATGATGAGAATAAGCGCGCGTACGCGCGCTTATTCTCATCATGCAGCCCATAACCATGGCTGAAACGTCATCCCCGTAATGATTCGTAATGCAGCGCCTGGATTATTTCCAGGCGTGCGGCCTGGCGCGCGGGGATGATCGAAGCCAGTGCGCCGGAGACCAGGCCCACCAGGGTCGCGTAGAGCAGCCCCGTCCATGGGAAAATGAAGCTCACCGGCAGCCCGAGAACACGGAATCCGCCAATGAGGGCATAGCACAAGTAAAGCCCCGCCAGCAGCCCGAAGACCGTGCCGATGCCAGCCAGCAGCAGGGCCTCAGTCAGGATCATCCGGCGGATCTGTTTTTGCGTGGCGCCCAGCGCCCGGAGCATGCCGATTTCGCGTGTTCGTTCGATCACGCTGATGGCCAGGGTATTGAGCATGGCAATAATCGATGGGACGGCCAGAAAGATAAACAGGATATAGATCCCAAAAAACGCGGTATTTATCAGCCTGACTATCTGCTGGAAATAGGCCTGCCCCGAGATCATCATAATTTGGGGATACTTTTGCAGGATCGCTTTGAGCTCAACTTCTACTTTGACCCGGTCGACGCCAGGGCGCAGGTTGAACTGGATGAAGACGTCATCCTTTTTATCGAAGTCCGAGGCCAATTCCGATTGAGAAATATACGCGGTAGTTGCTTTCTCATTCATAATATCGCTGGCGATAGCCACCACGCGGTAATTTTGAGTGCCATGAGGGGTGAGAAAAGGAATTACGTCGCCAATTTTTAGGCCGGCTGTGGATGCGAATACGCCGTTGATGATCGCACTGCGCCCATTGGATAGGGCCTGGTAAGCTTCACTCGGGTTACCCTGGCTGAAATCCAGCCTGGCCACCTGGGGGTACGCGACCGGGTCGATGCCCATCAGCGAAACGGTCATCCCGTTATTCCCCGCCGCGTTCTTTGAAAAAGCGGCGGTTTCACCTGGGCAATCCCTACCCCGGAGCGGGTGGTGCTCACCACTGCCACGCCATCGACGGTTCTCAGACGTTCAGCCAGGAGGCTGTTGGCGCCGATGTTGTTATTCCACACCACAATCGAGGGCGGTACAAACTGGTCTTTGGGCCGGGTTAAGCAGAGGTTAACCTTATATCGCCCGCTCTAAATGAATAAGAGGGGGTTAGAATTTTCTTAGAAACTACTTAATTGGGTCTCATTTATAAATAACTAAAAAGATATAATGTATAGTTATTGGGTTTGGATTCAGAAAAAAGACTGGCGGGTTTAGTGGAAAGGGTTGTTATGGCAATGCCTAAGGATATTTCCAATCATGGATAACCGGATGAATGCGTCAACCCCGTCCAGACGGGAGTTGTGGCAGGTGCGCTGGGGTTCAATTCGAGCGGTGCTAAAAAAAGGAGTTCTTTTTGGGGTGGGGATCCTGGCGGCATTCATCGGATTATTTCTTTACAATCACCTCTTTCCTGCCCCGCGCCCGATGAGCGTTAGCGATGTAAGTACCCGCGTAGCGCAGGTGATGGCTTCGGCCACTCCAGCGCCAGCATTTTCATCACAGGTATATCAGGTCATCCAACCTTCGCTGGTGTTAATCCAGACTCACGGAGCCAGCACGGACGGCAAAGATGAAAATGGTCTTGGCAGTGGAGTGGTCATCGACGACGGTGGGGATATTTTGACCAGCTTGCATGTGGTGGCGAACGCTAAATCCATTCAAATAACCTTTGCCGATGGGACCCACTCCAACGGTAAGGTGACCACCACTCAACCCGATAACGACATTGCCGTTCTCCGCGCTGACCAACCTCCGGCGCAGTTGTTCCCGGCCACCCTGGGTAATCCGAATGCCATGCACGTCGGTGACGAAGCTTATGTCGTTGGAAACCCTTTCGGTTTGTATTCATCCATGACCGCCGGTGTCATATCTGGTTTTAACCGCGCTTTTAGCCCGCCCAACACGGGGCATGCCTTGCAGGGTCTGATCCAGATCGATGCATCGGTGAACCCTGGAAATTCAGGCGGTCCCTTGCTTAACCGGAATGGTGAGGTGATCGGGATCGTCGAAGGCATCATCAACCCGACCGGGCAGGATGTATTCATTGGGATCGGTTTTGCCGTCCCGATTAATGTGGCCGGAGGGGCGCTTGGATCGCCCCCCGATTAGCGTGACAGGGGTGACTGCTCAGCCGAATTTGAGGTGTTTGCGCTTACCTGGTAAGCGCAAACACCTCAAATTCGGGTCTTTTTCACAGGGCTCTGAATTAACTCATGCCAATGAATGTTTCAAACTTGATGGAGTAATGGAGTAACCATGGATCAAAACGTTAATCTGGATCATAAAAAACCGATGGAACAGGTTCTTTACGAGGTAAAAAAAGTCATCGTCGGTCAGGACCACCTGCTCGAGCGCCTGGTGGTGGCCCTACTAGCGCGGGGCCATATCCTCGTTGAAGGTGTCCCGGGGCTGGCCAAAACGATGGCGATCAAGACCCTGGCCGAGTCGATAGGCGGCGAGTTTAAACGCATCCAATTTACCCCCGATCTGGTCCCCGCTGATTTGATTGGCACCCGCATTTACAACCAAAAAACGGGTGAGTTCAACACTTCTCTCGGCCCGGTTTTTACCAACTTGCTGCTGGCAGATGAAATCAACCGCGCACCCGCCAAAGTGCAAAGCGCTTTACTCGAAGTCATGCAGGAACACCAGGTGACCATTGGCCGTGAAACGTTTCAGGTGCCGAACCCATTCCTGGTGCTCGCGACGCAGAACCCTATTGAGACGGAAGGCACCTATGCTTTACCTGAGGCGCAGGTTGACCGTTTTATGCTTAAAGTGCTGGTCGGTTACCCCAACACCACCGAAGAGTTTGTCATTGTCGAGCGGATGACGGGTTTGCTCCAGGATGTTCAGAAAGTACTGACTACCGATCAACTTCTGGCAATACAAAAGAAAGTGGATCAGGTCTACGTGGATCCGGTGTTGATCGAATACTCCGTGCGCATGGTGACAGCCACGCGCACGCCTAAAAATGAAGGACTGAAGGAATTGGAAGGGTATATCCTGTTTGGCGCCAGTCCGCGCGCTTCAATTAATTTGATCCTGACGGCGCGGGCTCTCGCTTTCGTGCGTGGGCGTAATTATATTCTGCCTGAGGACGTTTTAGATATGGCAATGGATGTGATGCGCCACCGGCTCGTCCTCTCCTACGAAGCATTATCCGACAACGTCTCGAGCGACGACATCTTAAAGAAAATTATCGATCGGATCCCTGTGCCAGTGGCGCCACTCCATGAGCATATTAACGCCCACGCCTGAACGCATTTTGCAGCGCCTCGACTGGAAGGTCATCCGCCGGTTGGATGGCCTGCTTCAAGGCGATTACCGCACCCTGTTTTATGGTTATGGTGTCGATTTTGCCGATCTGCGTGAATACCAGCCCGAAGATGATATCCGTTACATCGATTGGAATGTTACCGCGCGCATGGACACCCCTTATGTACGGCAGTATGCCGAAGATCGAGAAATTACCGCATACTTTTTGCTTGACCTCAGTCCATCGGTCGACTTTGGTACCGGAAACAGTCCAAAACGGGCCATTCTGATCGATTTTGTCACCACCCTCGCGCGGCTGTTGACCCGGCATGGCAACCGGGTTGGCGCCATGTTTTATGGGAGCCGTGTCGAACGGATCATACCGGCGCGAGGCGGGCGGGTGCAGGTACTGCGCCTGGTCAATGATCTGCTCAAACAACCCCAACTACCCCGATCGCCGTTTACAAACCTGGCCCCGCTGCTCGAAGGGGCGCTGAACGGGATTAAAAGGCGTTCGTTGATTTTCGTCATCTCGGATTTTATCAGCACGCCTGGCTGGGAAAAAGCTTTACAACTGCTCAACCAACGCCATGAAGTACTTGCGATTCATTTGTGGGACCCTTGCGAGATGGCGCTCCCGAATATGGGGCTGATTGTGATGGAAGATGCGGAAACGGGCGAGCAGATTTATGTGGATACAGCCGATAAAAAATTTCGTGCCCGGTTTGAAGAAGCAGCGAAGCGGCGTGAAGCAGCGCTGGGAGCGATTTTCAAGCATGCCGGGGTCGATTGGTTATCCATTTCGACCGATGAAGACCTTGTGCATGCGATAGTGCGTTTTGCGGCCTCGCGGCAGCAGCGCCGGAGATAACTGGCAGTTTAATGATGTCATTTATTTGGCCTATCATGTTATGGTCGTTGATATTAATCCCGGTCGGGATTGGCTTGTATATCTTATTACAGCGCCGCCGACGGCGGGTGGCAGCCAATTTTAGCCGGCTCGGTTTTGATCGGGGAGGGGTCAGGAAAGGACCCGGATTCCGCCGGCATATCCCCCCGCTTCTTTTTTTAGCCGGTCTCTCGCTTTTGATGGTAGCCCTGGCGCGGCCCCAAACAGTGGTCAGCTTGCCACGGGTAGAAGGCACCGTCATTTTGGCTTTTGACGTCTCAGGCAGCATGGCTGCTGATGATATCAAGCCGAACCGTATGGAGGCAGCAAAAACTGCCGCGAAGCTTTTTATTCAACGCCAACCGCCCAATGTGCAAATTGGCGTGGTGGGTTTCAGTGATAGTGGTTTCGCGATCCAGGAGCCAACCAACAACCGGGATGAGGTGTTAGCTACGTTGGCCCGCCTTACACCCCAACGTGGGACTTCTCTGGCGCATGGAATTCAGGCAGCCCTTAATACAATTGCCACTGCCGGAGAAAAGGGCCCTTTTCTATACAGTAATCGGACCCCGGCCCCAACCCCTTCACCAACGCCTGTGCCTAAGGGAACTTATACGTCGGCCGCTGTGATTTTATTGAGCGATGGCGAAAATAATGAGGACCCCGATCCAATCGCGGCTGCCCAATCGGCAGCTGACCTGGGTGTCCGTATCTACACCGTTGGGGTAGGAAGTCCTGAAGGCACAACCCTACACGTTAACGGCTTCACGGTTCATACACAGCTCGACGAGGCGACGCTGCAACAAATTGCGCAAATGACCGGGGCCGTTTATTTCAATGCTCAGAATGCACAAGATTTAATCCAGATCTATAATAATCTTGATCCGAAGTTGATCATAAAGCCCGAGAAGATGGAGGTTACCTCTCTCCTGGCAGGGGCGAGTATAGTTCTCTTACTGGTCGGTGGTGCTTTTTCACTGATATGGTTCAGCCGCATACCATGAACCGGACGAGTGAGTTTTTATTGGTGGACTTTCCGAATAGGAGGTAAATGATGACCCTGCTATGGCCCAGCTTCTTGCTCTTGTTAGGATTAATCCCCGTGTTGATTGGGATCTATATCTGGATGCTCAGACGTAGAAGGCGTTTTGCAGTTCGTTTCTCCAGTTTATCCCTGGTGCGAGATGCGCTTCCCCATCACTCACGTCTGCGTCGCCATCTGCCGTTTGCCCTCTTTAGCCTTGCCCTGACCAGCCTGATCCTCGCACTGGTCCGCCCCGTGACGATCACCAGTATACCCACCAATCAAACCACCATAATCTTGGCGATGGATGTTTCTGGGAGCATGCGCTTCAGGGATATCCAACCCAGCCGGCTGGCAGCCGCTGAATCGGCCGCGCTTAATTTCATCCAGCACCAAAAGGCCACCACCCAAATTGGCCTGGTCGCTTTTTCGGGTTTTGCCGAGCTGATCCAGCCGCCAACCACCGATCAAAGTGCGCTTGAGAACGCAGTCGAAAGCCTGACCACCGGGCGCATGACGGCGATTGGCAGTGGGATTCTTGAATCGATCGACGCTATTTCCCAAATCGATAAACTTGTGGCGCCTAGTGTGACCGACTCGAGTACCGGGGTTGCGCCGACCCCAGTGCCACACGGAGCTTATGTTCCCGATATTATTGTATTACTGACGGATGGGGTGAGCAACTTTGGACCCTTGCCATTAGATGCGGCGCAGCAGGCGGTGGATCGTGGCATCCGGGTTTACACCATCGGGTTTGGGACAGAAAAAGGTCCTCAGCTTGGGCAGGGAAGCGAACCTTTTGGCGGTGGGGGTGGAATTTTCGGCGGTCAAGGCGGAGGGCGGTTCCGCGCCGGTATCGACGAAGACACCTTGAAACAAATCGCCAGCCAGACCGGCGGAACGTATTATTCGGCGTCAAGTGCGAGCGAGTTGGAAAAAGTGTTTAACAGCCTGCCCACTTATATGATTACCAGGCATGAAACGACGGAGATCAGCGTTCTTTTTGCCGCGATTGGTGCGCTGCTCGCGGCAGCAGCCGTCGTCCTTTCGATGATGTGGCACCCCTTGCCATAATTTGTCCAACCCCTTTATTCTTGAAAGATATCGA
>DAIQPZ010000222.1:0-4062 GCA_036787065.1 Anaerolineaceae bacterium | reverse complement strand
ACAAATCAATAATAAAACAGATGTTCTGTCTCGTCAAGGGACAAATTTACGGTTGATTAAAAGCCTTTGAGCATGAACAGGTTTAGGGGCTTGACATATACCGAAAATTCTATTAATATAAAATTTGATATATATCGAATATAAATAGTGAAGGATATCGAAGATGGATACAGAACAACCGGAAGACGTACTTTATAAGCTCAAGGCCCTGGCTGACGAAAGCCGGCTGACCCTGCTGCGTCTGTTGACTGAAAGTGAGCACAGCGTCGGTGATCTGGCCCAGCGCATCAATCTGGGCGAGCCAACCGTTTCGCATCACCTTACCCGCCTGCGCGAGGCCGGTTTGGTCACCCTGCGCATGGCAGGCAACCAGCGTTTTTACCGTCTCAACGCCAGCGGCCTGGCAAATTTCAAACAATTGGTGGCAGACATCGAACACTTCCCACCCACATCCGAGCCGGTGGTCGAGGATGACGCATGGATCGCGGCGCTAGGTTGGGATGCAGAGGATCAACAAATTCTCCGCGCCCATACCCACGGTAAGAAGCTGACGAACATACCCGCCAAACAAAAGAAATTAATCGTCGTCCTGCGTTGGCTGGCCACCTTATTCCAACCCGATAGGCTTTACACCGAAGCTGAGGTCAACACGATTTTGAAGTCCGTTTACGCCGAAGATTACGTCAGCCTGCGCCGCGACCTGGTCGATTGTGGCTATTTGCGCCGTGAGCGCGGCGGTGGAAAATACTGGCTCGCACCGGCCGATCAAGAAGTTGCAAACGGTTAAAACATTCAGCTCGAGCATCTGGCTGGCTTCAATCTTTTCACGGATTGACGCGGGTGTGCTCACGTCTAATCAAAATTAGATCCTCTTATCAAAACAGTACCTAAAGAATCCCAATTCGAATTGGGATTCTTTAGGTTTTCCAGAAGTCGGGGGCAATTAACTCCCCAGACTTCACATTCCAAGACTTACGATGGGTATCGTGTGTCGATCAAACCTCAGGCCATCATGGGAGCCTGGTTATTTTGACTGCCACATCGTCACCCAAGGAAGCCGGCAGGGTCAGGACCAACGATCCATTGGATGACAGGGTCTGAGTCAGGAAGGTCGGGTTGCTGGTGGCATAAGTATTCCACCATTCAACCCGGTAGCTGCCCGCCGTTACATTGGGAATGGTCACTGTTCCGCCTGCAGGCGTTACCACCGGGCCATTGACCACCTGTTTCCAATTATGCTGCGTGTTCTGCACCCAAAGATGCATTTGCCCATTGACATCGTCACGCTGTCCCAGAACCTTCAACTGCGCATTGGAGACCTGCGCCTGGAGCTCAGTGTAATGCCCGTTGGCAATCGGGATGCCCGCCATGAAGTTTTGGAAAGTCAGGAAATTGCTGTAAATCCTGGATGGGATGGTCTCGGTCGCCCACCAGAACAAATCATACATACCACCGGCATTGATCTGTCCCCAGACATTATTGTGCAGCCAGATACCCTGAGTGTCTTTCAGAAGGTCAGGATTATAGTTCTGGTTGCCCACAAAATCGACGCCAGTCTCACCCCTGACCAGCGGTTTGTGAGCCCCCAACATACTGGCCCCCCCAAACACTTCTCCATACGCCTGGTTATACCAGGCCGTGTCAGTATCCATGGGCGTGGTATCAAATTGGCCGATGACCGGCTGGATCTGGCCGGAAGGATTGACGATCGTTACATCATCGATCCAGACCGTGCCCCCACCGCCGTTCGTATTCTCAATCAGAATATTCAGTTCATGCGGTTTGTTATCGGATAAGACGATACGCGCACTGGCGGGGAGTAAATTACCATTCAAGTCGCTCGTGCTTGTGAACGCCTTCCAATCGAATGTCCCTGAAGGGGACGTGCAGATATAATCTTTCGACTCGCTGTTGGTGGGCACCACGCCTTGTGTGCCCCCATTATAAGGTCCGCCGTCCAACTGCCATCGGAGACGCAGCATGCTCCCGCTCCCTGAATACGGGCAGTTAGCTGCCAGGTTTTCAGCTTTCATCCAATAGCGGATGACCCATTCCCCTTGCCCCTGGATTACAAGGCCACGTGGCACGATGGTTGTGCTAAGCTGGGTCGCGCCATCTACTTTGGCTGAGGCGTTCCCCGAGTGAACATACGTGGGTCGAGTTTCGATCAACCTTTGGGGTAAGAAACTGGCGTCCAGGCCCCATCCAGTTGATAGGTAGGCGTGAATGTCGGCGTAATCCAGGTCAGAATATTGCGGGTTAGACCAGAATTCTTTGTTAGGGAAAGCCGCCCAGAAAGAAGTGGTGACCATGTGGTGCGATGGATCATTTTGGTGGAAATACTTCGCCATGGCATCTGCAGCTTCATAAAGATGACTATCATACGGGTCACCTTCATTGATATATTCAAAAGAATGAATTGCGGTACTGTAGCCCCAACGAGCAATGATATAACGCCACCAGGCTTGTTCCAACCAGCGCACCTTGGTGTTCGGCGCTGCGTAGAAGTTGTCGTTGCTGCCTGTCGCGGTCATCTTACCATCCGGTCCAGTATGATCCCGGATCCACTCATTCTTTTCGTCGATAACCAGCTTGAGGTAAACCCCATGCTGTTCGGCTGACTGGACATACAGATCCCATTGGGCGGCATTCATCGGGCCAAAGTGTTCAACGGTGTTGGCATACGGCTGCCTGAGCACATTCACCTGGGCCGGATCGCCAGCCCGCCACATACGGACCTCATCGATATACACCTGCCCTCCAGAAGCATTTTCCCTTGCCAGATACAGGTTCCCCAGCCACGAATCGCTGGATCCTGTGGTATAGGCGCCTGTTACGGTAATCCAACCCGATGAGCCGGAGACCGGGGCAGTGATGCGCGTCCCCGTACCCGTCTTGACACAATCCGTCGCCAGCCAACCACCCTGTTTGATCGCAAACCCATAATCTCCGGCTGAAACCGGCCCGGTGATGCCGCTGACTTTGACCCTGGCCCACACCTGATAGGTGGTGTTCGGTTCAACTGGAACGCCTCCCTGCCAAAAATCTGCGTACAAACAAGGGTTGGTGTCATCCAGGCGCATGGACACATCGCCACCATTATAAGTATTGGCTATGTCATAGCTCGTGCCAGGTAGATATCCATCCTGGCCAATAAAATTTGAGGCCCAGGAAGTCCACTGCGACCCATTAATTCCGGATCCGCTCATCCAGACCCGCATAAAATTCATCTGGTTCTGTTGGTATCCGGTCATTTTTTGTTGAACGCTGGCACTGTCACTGAACCCATCATTGAAACCAACACCCACAAAGGGGGATCCATTTCGAAACTGGAAATAACGGCTGTCACTCGGGCTCACTCCGAGGAAACCCTTCTGAACATTAACGTTACTCGAGGTTGTCCCTACCGAAAAACTGAGCGCATTTTGGCCCAGGTCAGGGTAATAACTGGTCCCCTGGCTGTCTTGAACGCTCAGCCGGTATTGCCATACCCCTGCCTGTTGCGGCGCAAAACGCGTGTCCCACAATGGGGCGCCCGAAGGTGTGAAATGATCATTCCCATTGACCACGGTGTGGGTATAAGGTTGGTTAATAAAGGCAGGTTGAGTCAGGCTGGTAGCCCAATTATCTTTTGAGAATAGGGCATTGACCGTGATGCCCATTCCAGCCTGAAGGCCGGCGGGCGGGTTCGGATCGTAAGGCATATCCAGGTTGGTGGCAGATGTTTGAACCTTGAATTGAACTTCAAATTTATCATTGACCCCAACAGCGGTGGTCAGCAATTGTAGATTGCTAATTATTCCACCAGATGGTTGGGTTGTCGCCGTTGCCGAGGGTGTAGGACTGGCCGACTGCGTCGCCGTTGGGATCATTGTAGCGGTTGGTAAAGCTGTCGGGGTGGCCATTGGTAAGGGCGTATGGGTAGACGTTGGCGGCAACGTAGACGTCGGTAGCGCCGTGGCCGTCCTGGTTGCGGTCGGCAGGACCGGCGTGTTAGTCGATGTAGGCGCCAACGTGACCGTCTTGGTCGCGATCGGCAAGACCGGCGTGTTAGTCGCTATA
>DAIQPZ010000221.1:0-4071 GCA_036787065.1 Anaerolineaceae bacterium | reverse complement strand
CCTAACCCTGCCCTGAGCTAAAGGGAAGGGTCAGAAACTAGTAACGCCTACCGCCGTACCTCCTCCTTCTCTCCCCAGATCTAGGGGAGAGAAGGAGGGCGGGAGGATGAGAGAGGTTTTTTACTTGGTTAGAGAAAGTTTGGTCAAAGGCAGATAATTACCGCCCATCGAGAAATAATACTGGTATCCCTGGACCACGTCACGCAGGGTGACCAGGTCGGTTCCCTGCCCCAACCAGATGATCCCGGCGTCCTCACTGATCGTGTTGTACAGATCCTGGAAGAGGGTCTGGCGCAGCGCCAGATCGGTGGTGTCGGATATTTTCTTGAAGGTGTCATTCAGCTTGGGGTTGTTTATGTAATCGACGCTGCATTTGCCACCCCCCATGCGCGGGGTCGGATAAACCTGGGCAATCACTTCCCAGGCACTCGGGTAATCGCCCCCCACACCCATCGCGGTGATCTGGCCGATGTTTGGGGCTGTGGCGGCGCTGCACTGATCAAACCAGGCTTTACTCCAAACGCCATTATCCACCTGCTGGATTTTCAAAGTGACCCCGATTTTGGCCAGGTCGGCCTGCCAGTACTCGAGCACAGCGCTGTCATTTGGCATGGCCGACACCAGGTTGGCCGTGACCGTCAGTTTGTCGAAGCCGGCTTCCTTGAGCAACGCTTTGGCTTTATCCAGATCATACGGGTACTGGGTCTTGGCCGGATATACATCCGGGTAGCCGGGCCCGACGGCGGCGCTCATCTTGATCAGATTACCGTCGAAAATATCGGAGATCACCTGGTCTGTATTGAATGAGTACTGCAGTGCCTGGCGAACCTTAACGTTATCCAGGGGCTTGGCGGAGCCATTCAATGACAGGTAATATTGCATGATGCTGGGGTGTTTCTCGTTGACCAACCCCGGGTTCTTTTGAAGCGCTTCATAATCCGTGGTGGGCAGGTTGATAGCCACATCCGCATCGCCTTTTTCGATTAACGGGCGCGCGCCTGCCGCATCTGCCAGCCAACGGATGATCACCTTTTCGACCGGGTTGGGATTGGTCCAACCACCCCAGTAATCCGCGTAGCGTTCGAGGGTGACCTGGTTGTTGGCTTTATCAAACTGGGTCATTTTGTAAGGGCCTGAGCCGGCATCGGCGGTCAGCAGGTAGGTATAGCACCAATCCTTGTCTTTCTCGTTGGCCTTGCAGACCACGGGATTGACGATGTAATTTCCCCATACGCTGCCCATGGAATTCAGGAAATCGGCGAATGGCTGCTTGAGGGTAAATTTAACCGTCAGATCGTCCACCTTTTCCACTTTAGCGACCCAATCTGCGGTAATGCCGTTGGCGCCCTTATTGACCGCCTCGATGCGCTGGTAGCTGTAAACCACCGCATCGGCATTGACCGGCGATCCATCGTGGAATTTAGTTCCGGATTTCATTTTAATGGTGTAGACCAGTCCATCTTTTGATATACCCAGGTTATCCACCGTGGGAACCTCGCTCGCCAGGAGCGCGGTCAGCTTGGGTGACGACTCGCCTTCGAAACGGAACAGGCTGTCATACACGTTGGGCAAATAAGCGGCGCCGCCAAAAGTCCAGTTTTCGGCCGGATCGGCGCTTCCAGGCTGGTCGGAAGCCAGGACGACCAACGGCCGGGTGACCTTGGCGGGTGTGGTCGGCGCCTGGGTAGCGGTTGGCGCGATAATCTGGGTAGGTGCGGCCGTCGGGGCCGCCGTTGCCTGCTCCGCGGTGGCTTGCACAGCAGCGGTTGTCGCGACGGCGACGGTCGCGGGTGGCTCTGCCGTCGGGGCTTGAGTCGCCGGCGGCGTGCAGGCGGCCAACAGGCCTATAATCACTAAAAGAGAGATAAAACGGAAAAGTCGGTTCATAGTGTTTCCTCCTAGAAACAAAACAGTAAAATTCCTCATTCTTTTTTATTCGTGACTTGAGAAAATATTTTTGTTCTCAAATATTTTCCGTGGAATGGGCCGCATTTGGGGTATGAGCGCGGGTACCCGCGCTCATACCCCAAATGCGGGGAGACACCACGGTAATTCTTAAAGACCCAATATTTTTCAAAAGGCGATAGGACAATTTTACGCCGGTTTTTAACCTTTGTCCAATTATTAGGCGGTGAACTTTAAAACCGCTAAAAGGATATAATGATCGCATGGATGAGGCAGGCTCACTGATCACAATATCTCAGGCCATTCAGCGCTACCTGGAGAGCGTAAAAAACGCGCGCAGCCAGAATACCGGCCGCACTTATGCCAACGGCATGGCGCTCTTCAGGAGCATGCTGGTTGCGCACCAATTACCCCCCGATCAAACCCCGTTGAGCCAGATGGACGAAGAAGCGGTCGCCTGGTTCGCGGCCAGCTTAAAGAATAATGCCCCCACCACGGAGCGGCTTTACCTTACCGCCGCAGCCGGCCTGTACGAGTTCGTTGCCGCTGAGGACCTGGCAAAGATCAACTTGCCCCGGGTGCGCCTGCTGATCCACCAGCGCGCCCGCAGGCCCGGCATCCGGTTACCCCAATTCCCCAAAAACGCCATCGAGTCGCTGATCGAGAAAGCCATACACCTCACCCAAAAATCGGCCGAGGACGATAAAGAGCGGCTGCGCAACCTGCGTGACCGGGCTTTCATGATCACCCTGGCAGACACCGGTCTGCGCGTGCATGAAGCCTGCCGGCTGCGCCGAGGCGATATCGATTGGTTCGAAGGTAAAGCGGTGATTATTGGCAAGGGCGACCGTGAAGCGGTGGTGCGGTTTTCCGAGCGCTCGCTCAAAGCCTTAAAAGATTACCTCACGGGGAGGGCCAAATTGGACGGCGCCAGTGGGCGGCAGCTCTCTTCGTTACCCTTGTTTGCCCGGCATGACCCTGGCGCCGGTAAAAAAGTGAAACCCATCACCACCGCCACCGGGCGCAACATCGTCACCGAGCGCGTGCGCGAGTTTCTGGGTGAAGACGCGGTCGGAACCATCACCCCGCATTCATTCCGGCATTATTTTGTCACCACTGTGTTAAATGCGTCCGGCAATTTAAAGCTGGCGCAGGAACTGGCGCGGCACCAGAATATTGCCGTCACCCAACGCTACGCCCATCTCAACGATGACGAACTGGATAAGGGGTATGGGGAAATATTCAATCCAGATAGAAAATGATCACACTGCATTTGGTTTAATTGCAGCGGCGGCGTCCAGCGCTGGACGCCGCCGCTCGTGGTCAGCGTAGAACCAGCGGCAGGTTGAATTTAAAGTTAGGGACTACGTAAACATTGAACGCGGCATCGACCGGCATATCCACACCGTCCTGGTTAAAGATCGCCCATTTGCGGATATAGTGGTTGTACACCACGCCAATGGGGTGGTCTTCCCACGCACTGCTGCCGCCGGGAGTATAGTTCGGTGTGACGAGGATAATCGCATTGGGATTGCCATTCGTCAGGGCATTGTTTATGAAGGTGCCGTCGAGAACGCTGTTGCCCGCTGTGGCCGAATGAACAAAGACCGCGACTCCCGGACCCGCCGTGGGAACGAACACGTTGAAAGCGGCGCCGTCCAGCATAAGATAACCGTCCTGGTTAAAGATTCTCCACTGGCCTCCTTCGTATTTCACGCCGATGGGGTGGTCATCGTAGATTCCACCAACACCGCCGGGACCGTAGTTGGGCGTGACAAGGATTTTCGCATTGGGATTGCCGTTCGTCAGGGGATAATCAATGATTGTATCACTCCCTTTGATATTTGCCGCCGTCGCCTTTTGAACAAAGACACTCGTATCTGGATTGGGAACCAGCACATTGAATGCGTTGCCGACCAGCATCGCCAAACCATCCTGGTTAAAGATCCTCCATTTGTTTCCGTCGTAAAAGACGCCGATGTTGTGAGAATCGAGCTGACATAGGTTTAGGTTGCATGCCTCGTTCAGCGTGGTGAAGACAATGGCATTCGGGTGGCCGTTCGTTAGGGCATTGTCAATGTAGGTGGCGGCAAAGGGAACCTTGTTGCTCGCCGTTACTGTGTGAACAAAAATATCAGACCTGGGAACGAGTACCAGCACATTGAA
>DAIQPZ010000069.1:0-12424 GCA_036787065.1 Anaerolineaceae bacterium | reverse complement strand
GAGCAGGAAGGCAAACGCAGCCATCAACCCCAGGCTGGCCAGGTAACGTCTGCGACCGGCGCTAAGGTATCCATACAAACTCCCGATGCCTAACACCAGCGGCAGGAGCACGTAACTTTCGGTGTGGTTGCCGTTCTGGTAATAAGCCGGGTCCAGGGCAGTACCCATAAAAATCAAGGTAGCCAGGACCGCTGCCCAGGCGCCCCACACCTGCTGCATGATCAAGAAAAAGGCCACCGCGGTGATGGCCATCCAGATTCCCTGGAACAGCCAGATCCCACCGGGGCTTGGATGCAAGAGCAGGATCGCCAGGGCGTTCAGGTAGTAAACCGCGGGTGGTTTGTTGTCAAAGCAGTCGCGGTAAAGCAAATGCCCGCTCAGGATCTGCTGCCCGCAGTAGGCGAACACTCCGCTGTCGACATCCATCCCCTGATAGCTTTTATTACTTTTGATCTGGATCAGGAAGTTGAGCAGGATGATTGCCAGGCAGATCAAAACGACCGGGATCAGCCAGCGCGGGGATTTTTTGATTTGGACGGGCATAAATTCTCCAGGCCTGCGATGAATCTGGGATCAGATAGCGCAATTATATCCTTTTCAGCCATAATAACATTTACGTCTTTAAGTCTATCCCATATAATGACGTTGGGTCTACAATGAGTAACTACACGAGCTCGTGTGAAAAAGACCCGAATTTGAGGTGTATGCGCTTACCAAGTAAGCGCATACACCTCAAATTCGGCGCCTTTCACCCCAAGGCTGAGTTACAAGTGATGAAATCATGCCAGCAAAGGATCAAAATGAATCTGGAACAGTCAATCTCGAAAAAGTTAGCCATTAAAGAAGAGCAGGTCAAAGCGGCTGTCACTTTAATCGACGATGGCAATACCATCCCCTTTATCGCGCGTTACCGGAAAGAGGTGACGGGGGGATTGTTGGACGAGCAGCTCGAGCAGATCCTGGAATGGACGGCCAGGCTGCGGGTATTGGAAGAGCGGCGCGAAGCCATTTTTAAGTCGCTTAAGGAGCAGGAGATCAAAGATACGCACCTTCTGGCGGAAGTTCGCGATGCCGAGACGATGACTGAGCTGGAAGACCTGTATACGCCTTACCGTCCCAAGCGCAAGACACGAGCTTCGGTGGCCAAAGAAAAGGGCCTGGAGGGCCTGGCAAAGGCTTTGCTGGAGCAGTCCCCAGCCATGAAACGAGATTTGATTAAATCCTTTTTTAATGCTCAAGTCCTGGATGAAGGCGAAGCGATTGCTGGCGCGAAAGATATCGCGGCCGAGGTGATCAGCGATACCCTAAGGGTGAGGAGCCAGGTGCGCTCCGCGCTGATGAGTAAAGGGGGTGTGGAAAGCACGCGGGTAAAAGATGCGCCGGATGAAAACGGTACGTATACCAATTATTATGAATTTCGCGCGGATATTTCCAAGATAAGACCGCACCAACTGCTGGCGATCCATCGCGCGGAACAGGAGAAGGTGCTGCGTTATAAACTGGCTTTACCGGTTGAAGACTGGAAGCGGGTGGTCTTGCAGACGATTAGACCCAACCCAAAATCGGTCTTCTACCTTGAGCTGTTGGATGCGATCGAAGACGCCGGCGAAAGGCTGCTCATGCCGGCCCTGGAGCGTGAAATCAAATCCACTTTATTGGAGCAGGCTGAGGACCACGCCATTGAGGTGTTTACCAAAAACTTGCGCAACCTCCTGTTGCAGCCGCCACTAAAAGGCAATGTGGTGTTGGGCTTAGACCCGGGGTTCCGCACCGGGTGCAAAATTGCCGTGACCGATCCAACCGGGCGTGTGCTGGCCGTCGAGACGATTTACCCGCATGAGCCGCGGAAGGATCTGGTGGGCGCATACCGCCGCCTGACGGACCTGATCAAGCAGCACGGGGTTCGTCTGATCTCCCTGGGCAATGGGACGGCCTCCAAGGAATCGGAAAAACTGGTGGCGGAAGTGATCAAGCAGTTCAGTGATGTGAAATATATCGTCACCAATGAGGCCGGCGCCAGTGTTTACAGCGCCAGCGCGCTGGCCCGCAAGGAATTTCCCAACCTGGATGTCAGTCTGCGGAGCGCGGTTTCCATTGCCCGGCGCGTTCAGGATCCCCTGGCGGAACTGGTGAAAATCGATCCAAAGTCGATCGGTGTGGGTATGTACCAGCACGATGTCGACCAGAAAAAGCTCACCGCCGCTCTCAACCGGGTGGTCAGCGGTGTGGTCAATGAAGTGGGCGTGGATTTGAACACCGCTTCACCGGCCCTGCTGGCTTACGTTTCAGGGATTGGCCCGAAGCTGTCTGAATCCATCGTGGCTTATCGTGAGGCCAAGGGAGCCTTTAAAAACCGCCGGGAATTGAAGAAAGTGAGCGGAATGGGTGAAAAAGCATTCGAGCAGTGCGCGGGCTTTTTACGCATCTTCGGTGGGAGCGAGCCTTTGGATACGACTTCCATTCACCCGGAAAGCTACCAGGCCGCCCGTGAAATCATCAAAATGGTTAAAGTCAGCCTGGATATGCCAGAAAAGGATCGAATGAGAGCCGTTGAGGTCTTCAAGAATACAGCTAACCTCGTGGAGTTGGCGGGATTGTTGAATTCAGATAGTCCCACCATTGAGTTGATCTTCAGCCAGGTGGTGCAGCCAGATGACGACCCGCGGCGAAATTCACCCAGGCCGCTGATGCGTTCGGATATCCTGACCATGGAAGATTTAAAGACCGGTATGTCTGTGACAGGGACAGTGCGCAATGTGACTGATTTTGGCCTGTTCATCGACATTGGATTAAAAAACGATGCGCTGCTTCACCGCAGCAAGCTCCTGCCTGGAGAAGCTCTCAAGGTGGGGGATGTGATTAAAGTTAGAATCGATATGATCGATCTGGATCGCGGTCGGGTCGGCTTGCGACTGGAAAATGCGAGCTGAACCTCTGGCTTCACCCACCGGCCAATTTGACCGTGAAGCCGCGTTTTTTGAGGGCAACAGCGACGGTTTCGCGCTGGTCGCCTTGGATTTCGATAATCCCGTCCTTCACTGAACCACCAGTTCCACACTGGCGTTTCAAGTCGCTTGCCAGGGCATGCAGTGCTTCGCCGTTCAACGGTACACCGCTAATCAGCGTGACAGTTTTACCTTTCCTGCCTTTGGATTCGCGCGCAACACGGACGATGCCATTGCCAGCTGGGTGGGCGTTTGCTTTTTTGCAGATGCAGTCCGCCACTGGACGGCCGCAATTGGGGCAGATCCGTCCCGATTCGGTGGTGTAAACGGTCTGGTGATCAGCTGGCATAAGCCCTATTTTAATCTATTCTGGGGAATTAATAAAAGACGGCTTGCGCCTTTCAAGACGCAAACCGCATGATGCGCTCCATTATTCCAGTGCTTATTGATGATTATGAGCCAGCTCGGGTGGTTAAGATTGTGATCAAGGGGTCAATAAATATCGTGTTGAACCCACGGCCACCACCGCCCCGGTTACCACCGCCGAAAGCGCCGGGTGTACGTGTGCCAGAGAAACCGTTCCCACCGGAACCGGCAAATTGGGTCTGGCGAGCGGTACGCGTGGCCTGCTGATCGGCAGTGAGGGTCGCGCCATTGTCGTTACCATTGCCAAAATTTTGACCCGGGCCAGGGGTAATTGTTATTCCCAAAGTTTGCATTAATGTTTGGAAGTCCTGGGGGTTCATGGTGAGTTGCGTGATAGCCTGGATCTGGACCTGGGTCATCGCCTTTTCGATCTGTGTGTAGACAGTTTGAATATCTTCTGGAGTTGGCGTACCCTGGGCGCTGAGGTCTTTGACCTTTCGCCAGAGGGGAAGGAGAGTTTTGGCTTCCTGGGCAGTCACCGCATTACTGGTGCCTTCCAACTTGAGCGTGCCGTAAGCCAGCTTGCTCTCAAGCGAAGCGTTTTGAAAACCACCTTGACCGCCGTTCTGGGAACCGCTGGTAGTGGGCATTGCTGTTCCGTTGGATGTCGGATTGGTATCGATCAGCAGTTGGGGGGTAGCCTGACTGGTGGCACAGGCAGCCAGGATCAATATCAGGGTCAAAGAGAGGGAGATAATTAAAGTTTTTTTAATCATTGCGGAAGTCCTTAGACAGAATAATTGCCAGAAAACAGCCCGGCCGCTTTCTGGCAATCTGAATTCATTTTGTATTTGTTAAGCTACCGGTTTGACCGATTGATCTTTTTTTGTGGGGGTTCCACAAGTACCTTGATCCGGGCAGCTTGCCGGCTGGCTGAAATTTTATGCAGGATAACTGATATCCCTAATAATGCGACTAAACTCAATGCAATGGTTACCAGTAAAGTTGTGGGCATTGTTTCACTACTCCTTGTGTTCGTATTTCAGAAGCCATCCGTTAATTTTTTGAGCTTTCTAAAGATCAACTCCAGTATAGGCCGTCAATATGAACAGAAGATGAATAGGAACGCGATATGACTATCTTTGCAAAGTCACATTCTTCACCCCACCCCTCAAATCTCGGGTTCTTTCCCCTGGCGCGCCGGGTATCACGATCCGCTGGTGGGTATTTTGCCAGGGAGGGGTAGGTGGATTTGCATGGCGGCGATGAAGTTGAGGATGGCGATGCCAACCCCCAACAGGAAGACATATTGGAATCCAAAAACACTCCAGATCACTCCACCTAACAGAGCGATGGTGATTGAAAAGATATGGTCTAGCGTCACGGATGCGGTCAGGGCGGGTTGGATGTCTTCTGGGCGGAGCGCGATCTTTTTCATATACATGGCCCGCGCCATGTTGACTGACATAAGCATTTGATCAAGGAGATAAAATATACATACTAAGAAAAAGGCGATGCTTTCTGGAAAGATCGATCGGACGAAGCCATAACCCAAACATACCACGGCCAGCAGGACCGCCTCGATGGCGAGGACAAACCGCTCCCCCTTTTTATCGATCGACCAACCCAGAAAGGGTTGGAACAGGATGCCGATAAGGCCCCCCAAAGTAATGAGGGTTGCCAGGGTTTGGGTGGGTTGTTTGAAGATGGTCACGATCACCCAGGGTGCAAAGGTGATAAAGAGCTGTTTGCGTGTGCCATACAGGATCGATAAGATGTAGTAGAGCTTATATTCCTTGTGAAGTTTAAGGAACGTCTTGGGCGTTTGGGTCTTTTCGGGCGACATGGAAAACATCAGGATCGCCGCGGCGACAAATCCAATGGCTGCCAGGACGTAGGTGTGCTGATAAGTGAAACCTAGAAACTTAAAACCTAAAAAGACGATAAAACTTCCCACGATGGCCGCCAGGTTGCGGATAGCGTTTAATTGACCGAGGCGTTCTCCAGTTTTACCTTCCCTGGCCAATTCCATCCCGATCGTAGCCGCGGCGGGCATAAATAGATGCTGTCCTAAGCTGTAAATAAACAGGCACACCACCAGAATGGCGAAGGTCGAAGAAGTAAAACCGATCAACAAGGCGCCAACCGCACCAAACAGCATGGCAACCACGCCAATCCGCCGGCTGCACAGGAACCATAGCAGGGCCGAGATAAAGACGACCAGCATGCCAGGCAGCTCGCGAGGAAATTCCAAAAAGGAACGTTGAAAACCACCGAGTGAAAAACGGTCGTTGAGGAAATTATTAAAGATCGAATCAAACAGGCTGTAAGCAACACCCATTACGAATGAGGCGGTGGCGAATAATTTGAGCTCGCGTGAAGCCGAAGATAGCCTTTTAACCAGGGTCGTGCGTTGTGCCAGTGTCATTAAAGCGAGTCCTTACGGGATGATTCCATTAAATACCAGGCTGAGACTAACGGATTGTCGAGGGAACTGCGTGTGTGGTGGTCCTCTCCAGCCTCAACGATCACCACATCGCCTGTTTCCACCGGGTAATCGATGCCATCGATAGGGATGACACCCTTGCCCTGGACGAAAATAAAGACTTCGTCGACGTCGTGACTGTGGCGGGCTTCCGGGTGAGCGGTTTCGCCCGGTTTGAACACGTAGACTCCGCCGCTGGTTATGCCCATTTGGCCAAGTAAATCAGGCAGCAAGCGTGAACCATCTGGGTGTAGATCTGTGACCCTAAATTTTTTCATGATGTTTTCCTGGCGAATCGATGCGGTAGAATGGGTTGTTGTTTCTGGCGAAATGATATTCTAATCGAAAAAAGCGGAAATTTTTAATAGACTTGCCGGTTTTTTACCCAATTTGCCTGCCAGAAAGCCGGGTCATTCGGATTAGAAAAAACTCATATAGATTAACGGGTTGGATATTCCAGTTATAATTATATGGTTCGCGTTCCGAAAGTTTTACAATTTAAAGGGTGGCTGCCCAAGCTATTGTGAAAAAGACCCGAATTCGAGGGTTATGCGGGTGCGAAGCACCCGCATAACCCTCGAATTCGCCAACTTTCATCCCACAGCTGAGCAGTTACTTTTAAGGGTGAGATCCTTATGGACGTAAAAAGAATAAGGCTAGATTTCCCCATGCTGCAGGGCAGCGCAGGCAATAAATCCATCACTTATTTGGATAATGCCTGCCAGAGTTTGCGCCCAAAGCAAGTCATTGATGCGATTAACTCGTATTATTTGAAATCATCCGCGTGCAGTGGGCGCAGTATGCACCAACTGGCGGCTGAAGTCACCCGGGGCGTCGACCAGGCGCGCGGCACGATCGCCAAATGTCTGAATGCCATAAAAAAAGAAGAAATTGTTTTCACCCGCAACACCACCGAAGGGATCAACCTGGTAGCGCATTCATTAGGCCTGAGGTCGGGTGATACGGTTTTGATTTCAGACAAAGAACACAATTCCAACCTGATCCCCTGGCAGATGTTGGCAAAAAAAGAAGGCATCCAGGTTAAGATCGTGCCCTCAAAGCCTGACAATACGTTTGATCTGGACGCTTACCGGACAATGTTTGATAAAAGTGTCCGGCTGGTCTCCTTTGGCATGACTTCAAACCTGGATGGTGTCAGCATCCCGGCTGCTGATGTGATTAAAATAGCTCATCAAGCTGGCGCACTGGTCATGTTGGACGCAGCCCAAACTGCTCCGCACAAGGCGATTAACGTGAAGGCACTTGACGTTGATTTTCTGGCCTTTTCCGGTCATAAAATGCTTGGGCCCTCAGGCATTGGGGTCTTGTATGGAAAATACAGCCTGCTCGAACGCATCGATCCATTTTTGGTGGGCGGCGATACTGTGTCAAGCTCAACATATGAGACGTGTGAATTTTTGCCACCCCCGGAAAAGTTCGAAGCCGGTCTGCAGGATTATGCCGGGATTATTGGTTTAGGAGCGGCGGTTAAATATCTGCAGGATGTCGGTTTTGATGCCATCCAAAAACAGGAATTGTTAATCAATGAAGCTATTTCGGCTGAAATTAAAGATATCCCCGGGCTGCGCTTAATCGGTCCGGCTGACCCGCACCTGCGCAGCGGGATCGTCTCTTTTTACATCGATGGAATTGATTCGCACCGAATCGCCCTGATGCTCGACCAGATGGCGGCCGTGATGGTCCGATCAGGCCAGCATTGCGTCCATTCCTGGTTCCATGCTCACCAGATTAAAGGAACTGTTCGCGCTTCAAGTTATTTTTATACCACCTTAGAAGATGCCGCGCTTTTTACGAGCAGCCTGAAGAAGATCAGAAAGGTACTTTGATTTGTTTTGCATTGTTGCCTTTGTCGTGTTATCCATCCTGGGAATTTTTAGCGCCACCAACCGGGCGCTGGCCAAAGAATCCTTAGACTGTGTATTCCGGCGGGTTACCTTCAGACCATGCAATACCGGTTTTGATGAAAAGATGAAGGCGAAGATCCTGGGCACTGTCATCACCCGGTCAGAAGTGGCTGCCAGGCTGATCAACAATAATTTTGAGTTGTTGTCCTGGATTTTCTTTGTTTTGCTCACGGCCAGCAGTATCTGGACAGCGCGTGGATTGTATTTATTCTACGCGACCGGAAGCTGCAACGGCCTCAATCAGAGTGGCTTTTGCGTCTTCGATCCCAACGGTAACAATAACCAGGTGTCCGCTTTATCTGCCACCTGCAAAGTGACTCCAACCACGGAAAAAGATCTGACCCTCATACCGGTCGACCTGACCGTTTTCCCGGTGAAAAACAGTCCATCGAAAGAAAAAATTGTGATGATCGGCTGTTACGCGTGCGATTACACGCGTCAAACGTATCCAATGATCCAGACCCTGGTCAATAAGAGTGGGGCGAGTTTTACTTTCCTGGACTACCCGGTGAAAACGAAGTCTGATTACCTGACCAAAGTAGGCTACTGCCTTTACCGCCAGGATGCGGCAAGTTATTGGAAATTTAATGACATTCTGTTTGGCGCGGATAAAACGACCTTTGAAACTGAAGTTTACGTCCAAAAGACCCTCACCAGCCTGGGGGTTGACGCGGCAAAGACCCTGGCGTGTACCAATGATGCCAAGACGGAAGACGCGGTGAAAGCGCAGATGAAACAGATCACTGCCACGAATTTCTACGGCACGCCGACGGTCTTTATCAATGGGCAGGTACTGGTTGGCCCAAAGCCATATCGTGTGTACGCGATCATGCTTCAGGGCCTGCTCTTCTGGCTGCGATAATAGAAAGATCCGAATTCAAGGTGTTTGCGCGTGCGAAGCACGCGCAAACACCTTGAATTCGGGAACTTGCCAGAGTCATTATTTATTTCTCGCCAATGCGAGACATCCGCGGAAGTACCAGCATGGGGGGGAGGATCGCGGCGATGAGTGAGGCGATCCCTCCCAGGACCAAACCGATCAGGTAGGATAAGAGGGGCGCGCTGCCTGTAATAACCAGCCAGAGGATCGAGGGGACCAGAAACATGGCGAGATCTACCCCGAAGAAGGCCAGGACGGCAATCATCATGATCCACCCGGTGGCCCCATGTAATCGCTGGCGCTGCGGGCTGTCCCATTCCAAATTTGCCCCGGCGATGCCAAATGCCAGGGAGATCCCGGTCGCTCCGGCGATGCTCAGCACGATGACGATGAGCGAGAAGGGGAAGAGCGACCAGGTGAAACGATGGATGACAAAACCCAGGGTGAGATAAACCATGCCAAAGGCCATGGGAGGCAAGAAAGAAACCAGGTATTTCGCGCTGACCAGGTGCAGCGGGCGGATCGGGGCAGATTTCAGCAGCCAGTAATTTTTGCCCTCCCGAGAAAATGCCAATGGGGCCAGGTTGGTCAACAGCATCCAACTGACAAAAATCGACAGGCCTAACAGGCCGTACAGCTCAATATTTAAGCCGTTAACCTTGCCGGTCAGGCCACTCAGACTGCTTGCACTGTTTCGGGTGGTGAAGATAAATACGAAGCCGATGATCACCGGCGTGATCAGTTGCGAGAGGTTACGCGGGTCACGCCGCAAGAGCAAAAAGTCTTTGATCATTAACCCGCGCACAGGTGCCGCAATCCGCGGGAGCGAGCGCGGTTGCCTGGCGGGCCTTGAGATTGTAGAAGCGGAGGCAGGCATCATGGTTTTCATCGCTGAAGCGGCGGGCGATGAAGCAACGGGCATTGAAACAACGGGCGATGCTACGGCTGCGGAAACAGGCCGAAATGGGGCTGGCGGCCGGGCCGGTCTTTTTTTGCGGGCGTTGCCCTGCATGGAAGTCCAACCGGTGTAATAGAGTTGTTCGGCCAGTAGCAGTGTGCCGATGAATATGGCACAGGCGAGGAACAGCGTCAAAAGGGTTAATCCTATCCCTGGCAGCCATTCCCCCTTACCAATGGAGATCAGCCCATTGCCGGCCCAGGCCATAGGTGACCAGGGCGTGTTAAGTCGTGAAAAAAGGCCAAGTGCGCCGCTAAAATTGGCTTGCCGGATCCCCATCGAATTGATGAGATTTCCGGATTGGCCACATAGAACTGATATGAGTGCCCCCATCACCCCTAGCGCTTCGGCAACTCGTCTGGCGGGGATGACCCGCACCACCGCCATCACCAGGATGGATGCCAGTCCCCCGGCCGCCAGAGCCAGTAAAACCAACACTACCACCAGCATCAGGTAATACAGAATGGTATACCCATTGGAAGTTCCCAGCCCAAAAAGTACCGGCAGTGTAAACGCGCAGAACAGGGCAAAGTTGGGCAAGATGGCTTCCAGCAGCTTGGCCAGGAACACCGCGCGCATTGGCAGGGGTGAAGCCACCAAAAAGTCCATGTCGTGGCTCAGGTAAAGCGCCTGTAATAGAATGCCGAAGTTGGTCAGGATGGTCAGAAAAAATGCGGCGGTTAGGACCATGGTGGGCAGGGCGGTCAGAAATTGCGCCGGGTTGATATATTGTGCCAGCCCAGGTGAATTAAGAAAACCCAGCAGCAAGGTGCTCAAGAAAAAAAGGCCGACAATTACGCCCAGCAAAAAGAGGACCAGGATGCTTGTACCTATTTTGTTCCGTGTTTTGGAACGACGGAACGTGTTGTACCAGATGCGCAGCCTCAGGCCCAACAGTTTCCAGACGGAGGGCCAGAGGCCAAATTTACCCGGCTCAGATTGCAGCAGGGATGTTGACAGGCTCATTTCAATACCTCGGCGATCTCGGCGTATTCAACTCCACCGGTCAGCTCGAGGAAGATATCTTCCAGGCTGGCGCCGTTGCCTTCTCCTTTATTCAAGGCGCGCAGTTGGTCTAATGTGCCGACGGCCACCAGGTTGCCTTTATTAATAATGCCGATGCGGTCGCACATGCGTTCGGCGATCTCTAGAATGTGGGTCGAGAGCATTATAGCGGCTCCGCGGTCGGCTATCTGGCGCAAGATATCTTTGATCAGACGGGCTGATTTTGGGTCGAGGCCGACCGTGGGTTCATCCAGGATGAGCACCTTAGGATCGTGGAGCAGCGCTGCCGCCAGGGAAGTCTTTTGCTGCATGCCATGGCTGTAAGAATCGACCAGGTCATCGCCAACATCCGTCAGGTCGAACAAACGCAGCAGCTCATCCGTGCGGCGGTTGACCAGGTCGCGCGGCAGGGCGTAAAGATCGCCGACAAACCGCAGCAGCTCGCGTGCCGAAAGCTTACTGTAGAGGTTGGGTTCATCTGGCACATAACCGCTGGCCGCTTTGGCTAAGAGGGGCTGAGCCTGCACGTCAAACCCGGCGACCCTGGCGGTGCCCGAAGTGGCTTTGAGCAGCCCAACGATCATCTTAATCGTGGTCGTTTTTCCTGCCCCATTCGGACCCAGAAAACCAAAAATTTCGCCGCGGTTAACCGTGAATGAGATGTCGTTAACCACGACTTTATCACCAAAACGTTTCGCCAGATGTTCCGCCTGGATCAGCGGAGTGGTAATGTCAGTCATGTGCCTCCAGCATTGTCCTCTATTCACTTTCGATGGGTGAACGATCAAGGATTTAAATAAAATGATCTGGAGGCATTTTAACATGGACTCCATCCGAGCTGTTAATAGATTTTATAGTTCATTGGGTGAATCCCCGTATTTTGTATGTGAGCGCGCGTACGCGCGCTCACATACAAAATACGGTTTATTTAAGGTATTTGTCATAAAACTGGATAGTGCGAGTCATGGCCAGGCCAAATGAGTTCGCCAGGTTATGATCGTCGCCTGGGTAGCTATAAAGCTCGGCCTTCTTACCTATGGTTGTTAGCTGGTTCGCCAGTGTTTCTGAAAAAGCGTAGGGCACTTCGCTGTCCCCGGTGTCGTGGTGAAGCTGGAGTGGGGCAGACAGGTCAGCCAGGTAGGCATTAGCTGAGAGTGAATTCCAGAAATCGGGATTTTGTTCGGGCGTGCCATAAGTATCGAGCCAGCCGAGCCGCCAGTTGGGAGCGCCGGGTTGGGTGGTCGGGATGGATGCGCTGCGATGCCAATGATTGATGATATCGTCGTAAGAACCCACCACGCCGGACCAGATCACCCCCACTTTGATATCTTTTGAGATGACCATGGCGCGCAGGGTGAGGAATCCACCCATGGAGTGGCCCCACATGCCAATTTTTTGGGGGTTCACCTGCGGGTAGCGCTTAATCGAGGCGATAGCGTTCAAAACATCCACCGTATAACCCGGGTCGCCGTAAGCCCCTCGGGCGACGCCCTCCGAGCTGCCGTTGCCGCGATAATCGATGCGAAAGACGATATATCCGGCGCGCGCCAGATCGTCAACGTATGCGATATACCGTTCCGTGGTGCGGTACACCTTGGGAGGAATGAATCCGTGGTTAAAAACCAGCGCAGGCCAACCACCCTCCGGCATTTTTGCATCCGGAACCGTCAACAGAGCGTAAATTTTAAGTCCCTCGGACAAATATGAGGCGTAATACCGGTGATAACCCGACCCTGGCGCCAATTCATTCTCGATGACGATGTCGCTGCCCGGGTAAGACCCTGCTCGCAGAGCCTGGATCGACATCGGGATGGGGGTGGGCGTTGGCGTCAGGGTAAAGGTAGGTGTGATGGTCAGGGT
>DAIQPZ010000068.1:8745-12448 GCA_036787065.1 Anaerolineaceae bacterium | reverse complement strand
TGAGATACCCGGCTGGAGGATAGGGCGACGCTGGAGAGCGACCTGAGCGCCAGACTGGGTAGACGCCAGTGTGGGGCATTTGCTGTATTCCTTTTACCCGGTCTTTGTCGGCATCTGGCTGACTAACGACCGCCAACCGATCAGCCGGGTTACTATTTTGCGCCTGTTTTTATCACTCCCGGCTATCTATCTCCTCACTCAACAAGGGTTGCATCCGGTGGACGCCTTGGGGGCAGTGTTCTTGCGGGTTTCATCCGCGCTGTACGCCCTACACCTCATCATCAACCAGCGGGTGCTATACGAAGTGCCTGCTCAAACGGTCAACTGTTTACCCTGCTGGCATTAAGAGGCGTGGTCATCCCGGTTTATATATTTGCTGACCGTTCGTTACCCACCATTGCGCCAGCCCAAGGCTTTATAGATAGAGTGGCCGGTTTCAGCGCTGGCATTTGTCACTTTTGTCTCACGC
Source organism: Anaerolineaceae bacterium (assembly GCA_036787065.1). Lineage (GTDB taxonomy): Bacteria > Chloroflexota > Anaerolineae > Anaerolineales > Anaerolineaceae > JAJYIW01. The sequence goes on along the minus strand of DAIQPZ010000068.1, from coordinate 11,979 downwards.
CTGACTTTGTTCTTGGGAATCAACCGTTTGGGCGGTATGGAAACTTCTCTGTTAGGGTTTGGGGAGTTATTGATCACCGCTATTTTAGCCCAATGGTGGCTGGGGGAACGATTATCCATGGCCCAATGGTTTGGGAGTATCTTGCTTTCGCTTAATTTAATCCTGGTCGGCTTTGAAAAACCAACTCCAAATATCAAAAGAAAAAGCGGCTGGCTTGCATGCCTTCAACCGCCAGAACTCCGGTGGTGATATACTTAACCACGGATTTTGAAAACGGATTCAACGGATAATCCGCTCGATCTGTTCCAACAATCCATTGTAAAAATACCGTATGTGGGTTAGGAGAGTGGTTTGACCCGATCTAATCCGCCTAATCTGTTTCAGAAATCCGTTGTACCGTTGTCAAGGAGTGCCGATGAAACGTGAAGAATACATTGAATTAGAAGAAGAATATGGCGCTCATAACTACCATCCATTAGACGTCATCCTGACTCGCGGGCGGGGCGTGTGGGTCTACGACCTGGATGGGAATCGTTATCTGGATTGTTTGAGCGCTTATTCCGCTCTGAATCAGGGCCATGTCCACCCTCGCATTCTGGATGCCATGCAAAAACAGGCCAGCCAGATCACCATCACTTCGCGTGCTTTCCGCAACGACCAGCTCCCCTTATTTTATAAAGCACTCTCCGACCTGAGTGGGTACGAAATGTCGCTGCCGATGAACAGCGGCGCGGAAGCGGTAGAGACAGCCATAAAATTAGCCAGGAAATGGGCTTACACAGTAAAAAAAATACCCCGCAACCAGGCTGAAATTATTGTTGCCGCGGGAAACTTTCATGGGCGCACCACTACAATCGTCTCCTTCTCTACCGAACCCTTTTACCGCCAGGATTTTGGCCCATTTACCCCCGGCTTCGTGACAGTCCCCTTTGGAGATGTGGATGCGCTCCAATTGGCCATCACGCCCAATACAGCGGCGATTTTAATCGAACCGATTCAGGGTGAAGGGGGGGTTATCATCCCGCCCGAGGGTTACCTGCGCCGGGTGAGCGAGATTTGTACGCAAAACAACGTCCTCTTAATGGCGGATGAGATCCAGACTGGTCTTGGCCGAACTGGCCGGCTGTTCGCCTGCCAGCACGAAAACGTCCGTCCAGATATCACCATCATAGGGAAAGCTTTATCGGGTGGGTTTTACCCCATATCCGCAATTCTTGCCGACCGGATCTTGCTAGGCCTATTTGAACCTGGCGAACATGGCTCAACATTTGGGGGCAATCCACTCGCCGCGGCAATTGCAAGAGCCGCTTTACAGGTCATTGTCGATGAAAACCTGGTTAAAAATGCCGAAGAACAAGGTGGTTATCTGATCGATCAACTGGCCGAGATTCCCAGGATTAATATTAAGGAAGTACGTGGAAAAGGATTGCTCATTGGGGTTGAATTAAAACCAGAGGCAGGCGGCGCCCGTCATTTTTGTGAGAAATTGATGACCAGAGGCATTTTAACGAAGGAAACCCATGAAAATGTTCTCCGTATCGCTCCGCCATTGGTCATCGACAGGGCCACAATAGATTGGGCTTCACCTATTTTCCGAGATGTTTTGACCCACGCCTGAGTCGTTGCGAATTTGTTACGCCTCAGGCCACTCTAAAAAAGACCCGAATTCGAGATAATTGCGAGGTCGAAGCACCTGCAATCATCTCAAATTCGGCTACTTTCTTAGCCTGGCTGTGCAGTTAAGCGAATTCTTTTACTAAGAGTGAGGGACCATGAATTTAATGCATCGGAATGCGCGCATTGTGGCTACCCTGGGACCCAGTTGCCAGGACGATGCGACTTTGCAAAAGTTGATCGAGGCTGGAATCGACGTGGCCAGACTTAATTTTTCACATGGCACTTATCCCGAACATGCTGCCCGCATCGCTCAGATCCGCCGTTTATCCAGCCAGCTCGGAAAACCTATCACTATCCTTCAAGACCTTCAAGGACCTAAAATGCGGGTTGGGATCATTCCGGATGGTCCCATCCAACTGACTGCCGGTCAAACCGTTATCCTGACTTCAAAGGCCATTCCAGCTTCTCCTGCCGATCAAACCGGCCCGATCCACATCCCTTTTGACTTTCCTGAATTCAACCAATCGGTTCACGCGGGCAGCCATGTGCTGCTGGATGATGGACACCTCGAGTTGAAAGTAATAGCGGTAGAAGAAGAACGTATCCAGGCCAAGGTTTTGCTGGGTGGGCCGCTTAGCTCACACAAAGGGGTAAATTTACCCGGATCCGACCTGGCCATCCCTGGTTTCACGGCCAAAGACCGCGAAGATTTAGCCTTTGGGCTTGACCAGGGCGTGGATGCCGTGGCGATTTCTTTTGTCCGCTCGGCGAACGATATTGAAATTGTCCGAGAAGCCATCCGCGCCATGAAACCAGAGCGGGCCAGTATGCCTATTATTGCCAAGCTGGAACGCCCAGAAGCGTTAGAAAACCTGGAAGCGATCATGCGCGTGACGGATGGTGTCATGGTGGCCAGGGGCGACCTGGGGGTCGAAATGCCTCCCGCGACGGTGCCAATTGCCCAAAAGAAGATCATTCAAACCGCAAACCGCTACGCGAAAATTGTCATCACTGCCACGCAAATGCTCGATTCGATGATCAATAACCCCCGCCCGACCCGCGCTGAAGCATCGGATGTGGCCAATGCCGTTTTCGATGGCACTGATGCCGTCATGCTATCGGGTGAGACGGCGTCCGGCAAATACCCGGTCGAAGCCGTGACCATGATGGATGCGATCGTCTGCGAAGCTGAGCGCCACATGGGCGAGTGGGGCCATTTCCTTGACCAGGCTGAAAATCCCAGTGAAGACGACGCGGTTTCAATCACCCGCGCTGCGCGTGAACTGGCTCACGACCGGAATGTCGCCGCCATCGCGGTCTTCACTCAGACCGGGCATACCAGTTTGTTAATGTCAAAGGCCCGTCCGCGCGTGCCCATCCTGGCCTTTACGCCTGAAGAACAAACCTTCCAACGTCTTGGTTTATATTGGGGTGTGGAACCTTTCCTGGTGCCCTTTGCCTCAACGCTGGAATCGACCATCCGCATCGTAGAAGATGCCATTATTTCATCAACCGACATCCAACCTGGCCAACAGGTGGTCTTAATTTCTGGGGTACCGGTGGGTACCTTCCGCCTGCCCAATTTTATCCTTCTCCACACGGTAGGGACCAAACCTT
>DAIQPZ010000068.1:0-8645 GCA_036787065.1 Anaerolineaceae bacterium | reverse complement strand
CAAACACCTCAATTTCGGTAACTCTCTTCTCACGGTTTAGTCGTCAGGACCATTAAGATGATAGTCTAGAGAAATGATTCGTTGATCTTATCCAGCGATTCTCGCGATGGTCGCAGCAGGTCCTCACCCAGGCGGTTTAAGGGGGTGTCGGACAAATTATGCAGATCGAAAATTGTCGGCACATCGGGATTGACATAGATCAGCCCGGTGACCAACCAGTCATTGCTCTGGGCTTGTTCTAGCATGCGCAGCGCCTGCCACCGATCGGTTGGATCATAATCGCGCTCAAGTTTCTTTAAAATAATTTGTGAACCATTATGCAGAGTCACTTCCCTGATGGTGCCTTCCTCAAAATCCTCGACAGTGATTTCATCCCTGGGTGGCACGTAAGAAATTTCGTGCAGGGGCGCCTCGTGATCCCTGCCCCAATTGTATGAATGCAGAGTATCATCCTGGTTATTGAAAGTGACACACGGGCTGATGATATCGAGTACTGCAATTCCATTGTGGTTGAAGGCCGCTTTGATCAGCTCTTTGACCTGTTTCGGATCGCCAGCAAACGATCGGGCCACAAATGTGGCGTTCGAAATCAGCGCCTCCATGGCAACATCCACCGGCAAATAAGGGTTCGTCCCTTGCTTTTTAAGCATAAGACCTTTCTCAGCCGTGGCAGAGAATTGACCTTTAGTTAACCCATATACCCCGTTGTTTTCTACGATGTAAACCATGGGGACGTTGCGCCGTACCAGGTGTTTAAATTGACCCAATCCGATGCTGGCAGAATCCCCATCACCGCTGACGCCTATGCCTTTTAACCGCGTGTCGGCAAATAAAGTTCCCAGTGCTAATGATGGCATGCGACCATGCAGGCCATTAAAACCAAAGGAACGGTTGAGAAAGTAAGTCGGGCTTTTGCTCGAGCAGCCAATCCCGCTAAACTTGACCACTTCTTCAGGAATAATATTCAATTCGTAGCAGGCTGCAACGATTTGCGCGGCGATGGAATTGTGCCCGCAGCCCTGACAAAGCGTGCTTGGCAAGCCTTTATAATCTGTCCTGGACATTCCTGCCAGATTAAGTTTTAAACCGGTCGCTAGTTCAGTCATGATCGTTTCTCCTCATGGGAAGTGATCTGCGCAATAATCCATTGAGAGGTCAGGGGTAGGCCGTCGGTGTGGGCCGCAGATATCAGGCTCACGGAACAATCCTGAAATTCCAGGGAAAGCAGCTGGTGAAGTTGCCCATCCCGGTTCATCTCAACCACATAATGATGGTCGTGGCTGAAGATGAAATCGGATACTTCGGGACTGAAAGGCAGCGATCGGATCCGCATATAATCCGTCGGCACGCCATCGCGGTTAAGGCAGAAGCGTGCCTCTTCGATGGCTGGATCAGTTGACCCCATACTGATGATACCAAGCCTTGCACCCGGTTGGCGCTGGACAATTGGCTTTGGCACCAGTGTTCGAGCGGTCTCAAACTTGCGTTTAATCCGCAGCAGGTTGTTTTCCCACACTTTGTTGTCTTCGGAATAAGCGGCGTTTTCGTCATGTCCGGTACCGCGCGTAAAATATGCCGCGTGTTGATGGCGATTCCCCGGCACGGTCCGGTATGGGATGCCATCGCCATCCACGTCCTTATAACGCGCCCAATTGCCGTTCAATTGATCCAGGTCTTCTTCCCAAAGGATCTTACCCCGATCCATAGGCGTATCGGGATAATCAAAACGTTTGGTCATCCACTGGTTCATTCCCAGGTCCAGATCACTCAAAACCAGCACGGGGGATTGGAGGCGTTCGGCCAGGTCAAATGAGCGCCAGCCAAATTCAAAACATTCGGTTACCGATCCGGGGAGCAAGATCACATAACGCGTATCGCCATGCCCCATGAAGTTGGCAAAGGTCAGATCGCCCTGGGCCGTCCGCGTCGGCATGCCGGTACTCGGCCCAACTCGCTGTACATCCCAGATGACGAGGGGAATTTCAGCCAGGTTGGCCAGTCCCGCGTACTCAGTCATCAGGCTGAAACCGGGACCCGAGGTGGAAGTCATTGCCCGCAGCCCACCCCAGCCAGCGCCCACCGCCATGCCAACCGCTGCCAGTTCATCTTCTGCCTGGACAACCGCATACGTGTCTTTACCAGTCAATGGTTCTTTGCGCAAGCTAGGTAAATATTCCACCAACGATTCAGCCAGGCTGGAAGCCGGGGTAATTGGATACCAGGCGGCAAATTGGACGCCCCCATAAATAGAACCCAGGGCGCCCGCCGTATTGCCGTCCGCCATAATATATCCAGCTAACGGCGGCATTGGCTCAACCCAATAGGGATCGGACTTTTCCAGGTTGACCGCCGCCCAATCCGCAGCGGCTTTTACCACGTTAAAATTGGCCTGAACCGGTTTAGCCTTCCCTTTAAAGTGATGGTCCAAAGATTTGTAAATTTCGTCCATGCTAATGCCAATCATTTGCGCAAGGACGCCCACATAAACCATATTGGCCACATAATCACGCATATTCGGGGCGACATCCGATTCCTTGGTCAATTTTTTCACCGGCATAGGATACGCGACGATATCCTCGCGCGTGATGGGCGTCTTGATATCATCCGCGTAAAATAAGGCCCCACCAGGCACCAGTTTGGCCATGTCCTTCACAAAAGACGTCGCGTTCATAGCGACCACAACGTCGTCAAATTCCACCCTGGATAAGAAACCATCTTTATTAAGCCGGATGGTATACCAGGTTGATAACCCTTGAATGTTCGAGGGAAAAATATTTTTACCAGAAACCGGGATACCCATCCTGAACAATGACCGGAGAATGGTATTGTTTGCCGTCGCGCTCCCAGAGCCATTCACCGTGGCGCAGGTGATACAGAAATCATTGGTGATGCGCCCAACAGAGCTTGAAGAACAGGGTCGACTCGTCTTTTGATCTTCTGGTACCATAGCAACTCCTATCGTTATTCGAACTTCTGTCTTGATTGTTTTTGTGAGCGCTCGCCCAATAAGTTCATGTGATCTACAAGCGCCTGATAACCGGCAGAGCTGTCGCCCCTGCAAATTGCGTTCACCATATCGCGATGGTACTGCCATACCTTTTCAAGATAGCCATAATCATTGTAAATATTTAAGCCAAAAGCTTCGTACATATCCCAATAAGCCTCAAGAATACCCAGGACGAAAGGGTTGTCCAGGCGTTTATAAATGGAAAGGTGCAGCTCGCGATGTTCTTTATGGGGGATCTGAACCTGAGGACTGTGAAGTTTTTCTTCAGCCTTATTAATCAATGCGCACAGTGCCTGGTGATCCTCCGTATTCAAACAGCTGACGGCCTGGCGCCAATAAGCCGCTTCGATATGGTTGCGCAAATCCGAATAAGCATCAAAATTGGTCGCATCCAACATCAAGGCGTAAGTCAGGCTTTGCTCGACCGCCGGGGTAAAAGAATAGGGTAAAGGGCGGATCCCCACCCGAGGTTTTACCTCAACGAAACCCAGGGTACGAGCAACTTCCAACTGCTCGCGCAAGGTGGCCACACTGAGGCCTAACTGGGCACTCAGTTCGGCCAGGGATGGCAGTCGTTCACCATCCGCCCGGCACTTTGCCGCCAGATACTGGACGAATTCGGACAGGTTTTCGGGGGAAAGGTTATTTCTCATCAACATAATTTTTATAAATCCAATTAATCAGATTAATTCGATAAGGTAAGTATAGCACGCGCGGCGACGCGATTCAAGCCCCATGTGGGCTTTTAAGTTAAGAGTTTATACCAACAAACCAGGAAGATAGTCGATAGCCCTGGCCAGGAAAGATAAAATCGGGTATTTGGGAATTGCCGTGTTGAATTACCTGTTCCACGGGAAATCCTTGAGGACCACAAAATCTTCGTCCAAGGCTCCCGCCATGCCATCACCCCACTAACGAAGCAGGTCGATCACCGTGCCAGCCATCAAAGCCGCGGCCCTGGGCAAGACAGACTCGTCAAAGTCAAACCTGGGGTGGTGATGACCATACATCAGGCCCTTTTCCCCATTAGCCGAACCCACAAAGAAATAACAGCCAGGTATTTTTTGCATCACGTAGGCCATATCTTCTGAACCCATGGTTCGATACGCTGGCTCAATCTTGAACTCCGGCAGGTATGTCCGCGCTGCGTTCTGGACTTTTTCCGCCATGTAAACATCGTTGACCACCGCGGGGGTAAGCAAGCGCAGATCGATTTCCGCCTGGCAGCCCATCGCGCCAGCCACACCATGCACCACCTGGCGGAAACGTTCGATGGTAATTTGGCGTACTCCAGCGTCAAAAGTGCGAATCGTTCCTTGAAAAGTGACAGAAGGTGGGATCACATTAAAAGCGTCACCCCCTTGGATCTGGGTAACGCTGATCACAGACGCCTCTAAAGGCGACACATTGCGAGCGACGATCGTTTGTAAAGCTGTGATAAGCTGCGCAGCCGCCACAACCGGATCGATGCTCTGGTGGGGCATGGCGCCATGTCCACCTTTACCGGTCAGCCTGACTTTAAATATCTCAGCGCCAGCCATCACCGGACCGGGGCCAACCCCCAACCAGCCGACCGGTTGGTCATTCCATAAATGCAGTGCCAGGGAATATTTTGGCGCCGGGTTCTCCAGAACGCCTTCCTCGATCATCCCTTCCGCGCCCCCCAACCCCTCTTCAGCCGGTTGGAACATGATCTTCACCGTTCCAGCCATGTCAGCGCGATGAATTCCCAGCAAGCGAGCCACGGTTAATCCAACGGCAACGTGTCCATCATGGCCGCAGGCATGCATCTTTCCGGGGGTTTGCGATGCGTAAACAGCCCTTGTTTCCTCCATGATGGGAAGCGCGTCCATATCAAAACGCAGCAGCAACACCGGACCCGGCCTGGCGCCTTCCATGAGAGCGACGACCCCGGTCTTTGCCAACCCAGTGGTAACTTCAATCCCCATCCCGCGCAGCTCCGAAGCTACAATCCCAGCCGTACGCACTTCCTCAAAACCCAATTCGGGGTGGCGGTGAAGGTCCCGCCGGATCCCGCGAGTATAATCGAACAGCGCTTGCGCTTCAGAAAATAAGTCGCTCATTAGGTCTTACCCAAAAACAATGCGGTGAAAGCGTTCCTCATAATGAGGGCTCTCCGCCGGACTGTCGGCCGTCTTACGCCCCCGCATCCGCTCTTCGAACTTATCCGGGTCGCCGATTTGACTTTTATGCTGGCGTAGGGCTTTGATCTTGGCTTCCCAATGCTCGGTCACATCAACCGTCACGTTGACCGTCGCAGCCGAAGGTATGCTGAGCCAGATTTCCTTCACCGGATGGGGCTCCAGGCCTTCGACCAAAAGCTCCGGGAAGAAGAAATAATTACCGCTGGCCGGAAAAACCGCATCGATCACAGCCTGACCCGCGGTACGGTGGTCTGGGTGGTTTACCCCCGTATCCGTATAGATGTTTAATGGGTCACTGCTGACGATGATATCTGGGCGCTCCTGGCGGATCACCCGCACAATATCACGCCTCAAGGCCAGGTCTGCCACCAGGTAGCCATCCGAGTAGTTTAAAAATTTCACCTCACGGACCCCCACCTGCGCCGCGGCGGCTTCTTGCTCCAAAACACGCATGGCTGCCAACCCTTGAGGAGGGATAGCCCGGTCCTGCCCACCTTTATCACCCTTGGTCAGCAGGCAATAACTGATAGAATGCCCGGCGGACGTCCACCGGGCAATTGTTGCGCCACAAAAAAATTCAGGGTCGTCGGGATGGGCCAGGATGACTAATATTTTCTTCAAACTGGTCCAGTTTTCTGGGGCTTCTGTCATGTTTTCTTCGATCCTCCATGGGTGCAATTTCCATCACAGCCGCCATTATCTGCATTGCAGGGCGCCTGAGCTTTTTGCTTGAATGCTTCCAGTTCGTCAAGAGGCTGCAATTGATCTTTGGCATACTCTTTCAGCCCGACTTCAGGGATTTCGACGATGATCATCTCCCGCAGCGGGATCACATCAACCACCTTACCTTCACCATCCGGGGTCATCACGCGCTTATTCCGTTTGGGTAGCTGAGCACGGGCAGCCACGTACATCTCGTACTCATAGATCAAACAGCAGCGCAGACGGCCACACATACCGGTTATTTCAGCCGGTGTTAAAGAGATTCCCTGGTCCTTGGCCATGCGAATAGAGATCGAGCTGAATTCAGTCAAGAATCTGGAGCAGCAGCGGCTCTCCATCCCGCATGCGCCCATTCCCCCTAAAAATTTGGCGATATCTCGGGGCCCGATCTGACGAAACTCAACCTGGGCAGGTTGGAACATTTTCTGTGTGTCTTGCCGGAGCGATTTCAGATCGACTTTTTCGTCGGTTTCGCTGCTGAACATAACCGTCAGGCGAGCACCATCGTAACTGTATTCCGCGGATATGATTTTAACCCCGTACAAATTGAGTTCAGAGACTCGCTTACGGCAGCCTGCAATGACATCGGGTTCTTTGTTTTGCCACATCTGGCGCAAAAGCAGATCGCGAGGGGTTGCCCGTCGTTCGACCGACTTTAACCCACCCTCGTTGACCGCTTCGGGCTTGGTGATAATCGCGGTTACCTCACCGAGCTGAACGCCTCGGCTTGTTTCAACCACCACTTGATCGCCCGGACGCAGGTCTGTGACCTTACTGGCGTCAAAATGGTAAATCTTGCCGACTTTAGTAAAACGGATACCAATAACAAATGTGTGAGCCATAGGCTTAATTATATCATGCAAGAACTGTGCAATTTAGGTTCTTCAGGATTTCCCGTGGAATGGGCAATTCACTCCGAAAATTCCCGATGAGCCGCAATTTACGTTAATACCTGGCCGGCTACCGCGGTCGAAACGCCATCCGGATTGGATAAGGCCGCCACGCTCAAGCAGGCGGCAATCTGTTCCGCGACATTTTTCAGAGCTGCGGCGGTAGCGGATTCGGGCTTAACGGCCACCACGGGTTTTCCTTCATCACCACCCTGGCGCACGGCAGGGTCCATGGGAATTATCCCCAGGAAAGGCACATTGGCTGAATCAGCCAGGGCTTGACCGCCCCCATGCCCAAAGACCTCCATTCGAGTACCGTCTGGCAGCTCCAGGTAGCTCATATTTTCCACCACCCCGAGGATGGGCACATTGAGCGTCTGGAACATCGCCAGGCTGCGGCTGGCATCTTCTATTGACACCTGCTGCGGCAGGGTGACGATCACCACACCACTTAATGGGACCGACTGCGCCAGGCTCAAAGATGCGTCTCCAGTGCCTGGGGGCAAATCGATGACCAGGTAATCTAATTCGCCCCATTCAACATCCGCTAAAAACTGGCGAATGGCGGAATGCAGCATCGGCCCACGCCAGATTATTGGCTGGCCTGGCTTAACCAGGAAACCGATCGAGATCATCTTGACTCCATACGCTTCAGCCGGGATCAATTTAGCACCGTTTGGCTTGGGCAAGTGATCCACACCCATCATGGTTGGGATATTCGGGCCATAGATGTCGGCATCCAGCAGGCCAACCCGCGCCCCACTTTGGGCTAATGAAACCGCCACATTCACCGCAACCGTGCTTTTTCCAACCCCACCCTTACCGGAAGCGATTGCCACGGCGTTGCGCACTGGCAGTGTGAGCAGCCCGCGCGTTTTGCCATCATTCGGGACATTCGCATCCATCTTGATATCCACGCGCTTCGCGCCTAACGCCATCACGGCCTGCCTGGCTTCGTTTTCAATTTTCCCGCGTAACGGGCAAGCAGGGGTAGTTAATACAATCGTAAATTTTACCGTCGATCCTTGAATTTCAATCTCATGGATCATATTGAGCGTCACCAGGTCTTTTCTTAACTCTGGTTCCTGAACTTTACTGAGTGCCGCTAAAATTGCTTCTTGTGTCAATTGGCGATCAACCACAATAAATCCTTTCTGAGCAGTTATATTGATTCTTTGTTACTGTATAGGCCTATGAGTATAAGGCCCGACTATGATAGGTTTGCGGGTGCAAAGCACCCGCAAACCTATCATAGTCGGGAATTCTCTTCTCATAGCTGATCAGTTACGATTCTTTTTTGTCTTCTGGCCCCAGATAAACACCCACTTCATTTTGAATCTGTTGATATTGATCGATCAAATCCATATCCGTGCCACGTGTCCGGCGGATAGTCTGGTGGGCGCATTGTGTACAACCGCGCATTGCCCGGAACGAATCGGCATTACAGGGCACACACCCACTTAATCGTACCATCATCAATACGAATGCGATATAGCCTGTGCTTTTTGTGTCTAAACATCCTACCTGATCGATTAACTCACTCCACTCCTGGCCGCGCATGCCGCGTAATGACGTGATGATTCTGGATGGGAAAAGTAATTCGGTGTCTGGGTTGTACATGCTTCACCTGATAAAGGATTATAAGATTAAGTTGTAACGACTCAGCCAGGGTAAGACGGTTGCCGAATTTTGAGTGTTTGCGGGTGCGGAGCACCCGCAAACACTCAAAATTCGGATCTTTTTCACACGGGTCTGAGCAGTTACATTAAGTTTTTTGTTGAATCTTGGCAGCTTTTGCTGCCCGAACTGCCTCTTCACTGGCGAAATTGGTCGGCCGGATCGAAGCATAATAAGAAGCCG
>DAIQPZ010000220.1:0-4108 GCA_036787065.1 Anaerolineaceae bacterium | reverse complement strand
GACACTCCGGGCTACATGCCCGGCACCCGCCAGGAGTCGGCCGGGGTGATCCGCGATGTGTTCCAAAATCATATGATGCAGCTGCTATCGTTGATGGCGATGGAAGCGCCGGTGGCATTTAATGCCGAGTCTGTGCGGGATGAGAAAGTTAAAGTGCTCAAATCGCTGCGCCAATGGGAAGAGGCAGATGTATTGACCAATACCATTCGCGGCCAATATGTTTCTGGTTTTATGGATGATCACCGCGTGCCGAGTTACCGGGATGAACCTGGGGTATTGCCAGTTTCCTTAACCGAGACTTACCTGGCGGCCCGGATTTTTATCGATAACTGGCGCTGGTCGGGGGTGCCTTTTTACCTCCGCTCGGGTAAACGCTTGCCCAAACGCCTGACGGAAATTGCCGTCCAGTTTAAACAGGTTCCATTGGCGTTGTTTGGCGTCAGAAATATGGCCGGCGACGCGCCCAATCGTCTGATCATCCACATCCAACCGGATGAAGGCATCACGCTGACCTTCGGCGCCAAAGCTCCCGGACCTTTACAGCAAATATTACCGGTAAAAATGGAATTCAGTTATCTCAACGCATTTGGGGGTGAACCGCCCGAAGCATACGAGCGCTTGCTGTTGGACAGCCTGGTGGGCGATGCGACTTTGTTTACTCGCAGTGACGAGGTACAGACAGCCTGGAGTTTTACGACCGCTATTCTAAATGAGTGGTCTAACCAAACTGTGAAAAATTTGCCAATCTATGAAGCTGGCACCTGGGGTCCTGCCAGCGCGGATGAATTCATCAATCGGGACGGTCGGACCTGGCGCAACCTGGATGAGTAAACTCAAATGAAGAAGTTGTGGATTGTAAGGTTAAGTTCGGGTTTGATCCTGGCGGTCTTTTTAGGACTGACTTTTATCCAACCGGTTCAGGCCCAACTGCCGACCGGCTCGGTGCCTACCGTGACGGGTACGCCGAGTGGCCCTTACATTACGGTTAATTCCGACCAGGACCCGGGGGTGAACTTGCGTGCATTACCCAATACCCTTTCAACCAAAGTGGGTATCTTGCTACCCGGGCAGCAGGCTACTGCGATAGGCAAACTGGGTAACTGGATATTAATCCTATACCCGGGTATACCGGGGGGCCAGGCCTGGGTGTCTGGCTCGCTGGTCAAACTGACCGGGGGCGATTTGCCCGATGTCGAACCACCACCGACGATGACCCCGTTATATACGAATACGATCGATCCGACCCTGGCGGCTCAGTTTATTGTCACCATTGGCCCTACCCGGCAGCCCACATTCACGGCGCCCCCTCCCTTAAGAATCTCGACATTCCCACCGCAAGTGACGGAACAGACCTCAACCAGGAATATCCCCATTGGCCTGGTGATCACAGGGCTTGGCCTGTTGGGGATTTTCCTGGGATTAATCTCCTTGATCCGTGGTCGCTAAAGACCCTTGTTAAAAAAGTTTTCTAAGCCGGTCAGGCATTTTGGGTCCAATTTGTGACCGACTGGCGCTTCGCAATAAGTGACTTGAGCGCCAGCGGCCTTGAGCTGGTTGGCCGTATCTCTGGCTCGTTCCACCGGGAAGGTATCATCTTGGGTGCCGTGCGCAATAAAGTAAGCTTTATTATTTATACGATCCAATGGCCTTTCAGCCAGCCATGGGGATGGAAGATAACCGGCCAGAGCCGCGGAAAGACGGATCCGTTCCGGATGGAGCAATCCTAAAGCATAAACCATCATGGCGCCCTGGCTGAACCCCATCACATCCAGGAGGCTGGAATCACATTTTCGCACATTGGCCCAACGGTCTACCCGTTCTAAGAGTGCGTCTACAACTGTCTGGTAATCGGCTAACCGACCAGGCGATATCTGATTGGCCGGCAGCCACCCGTATCCGCCATCTGGGGCATGGATTGGGCCACGCGGGGCAACTTTCCAGGCCGATCTGGCTGTCCGGCGGGCAAAGATCCACATTGAATTTTCGTTTCCCGTCCAGCCGTGGATCAAAAGCAAAATCGGCTGAGGCGTTGCGTCCGCCTGCGGGGGACGAACGCGAAATGTCCAATGATCTTGAACCCATAATTCAGATTCAGTCTCGGTCGACATGTTTTACGATCCAATCTAACCCCCATAATACGATGACAATCAGGGCCACCGGAAACAACCCGGCAGCCATGCATATCAGTGATGATATCGCCGATTCGGGCCCATAAATGAAATAAACGAGACCTGCCCCAACCACGAACAGTAAGACCAGCCCGCCAATGATTAAGTAAATGGTGGTCTGGCGATCAAATTTCCTCAAATCACGGCTCATACACGCTTCCTCTCTCGGTTACCGTGCGTTAGATAAAATATTTATGACCGTTGTCCTGCTCAGCTTTGACCGTGTTTTTAGCTTGCGATGGAGCCTATTTGGCCATGTGACGGCTCGCTTCAATGATGTCTGTTGGAGATCGGCAGCCCGTTCCCCCAATGCGATCACAATGGGCACACTTACCTGGTCTAATAAGTTGATATCAGAAACGTCCGGGCGAATGATGACATCTCAAATTCGGCGACTTTCTTAATACTAGATGAGCTGTTTTAACGCACGGATTAACTGATCCACATCCTCTTCGGAATTATAAGCTTGTAGCGAAAAGCGGACAAGTTTATGCCCGGCCCAGATAGGGATGGGAATCTCAATGTGGAATTCATGAAACAGGCGCTGGCTCAAACTGCTCACTTCGGTCTCGGCAGGTAAAGGCGCAGTGCCCATCTGGGCATACCACGCGGGTGAATCGGGATACAATGCCGGTAAGCCAGACAGGCGCATAATTTCTTGCCTGGTTTTTTGGGCTAATTGGTGGCATGAAGCTCGCACGGAAGGCCAATCATGCTCTTTAAGAAAACGCACCGCATCGGCTACGGCTAAAAAGGCCGCGATATCGCGTGTCCCATTCATTTCGAGCATGTTAACGAAATTTGAGGAGGCCGGGTTTTCATTCTCTACTCCCCAACCGATAATAAGTGGTTCAATTAAGGCTTGGACCTCTGGTCTGGCATACAGGAAAGCCGATCCCTTGGGGGCGCACAGCCATTTGTGCAGGTTACCCACATAGAAATCGGCTCCAATGGCATCCAGAGATAATGGAATTTGCCCGGGTGCGTGGGCGCCATCGATCACGGTGAGGATGCCAGCTTGCCTGGCGCGTTGGATTATGGCCTCGATGGGTAAGATCATCGCGGTGGGTGAAGTGATGTGGCTCAGGTAGATGACCCGGGTGGCTGGCGTGACTTGAGCCCAAAATTGTTGCACGAACTCATCTTGCGAGGTTACGGGGATTGAAATAGTATAATTGACGTACTTAAATCCCCGTTTTCTGGAGAGAAAACGCCAGGTGCGATCCATCGCTCCATATTCATGATCGGTTGATAACACTTCGTCGCCTGGATTTAAATCGATGCTGTGAGCAACGATGTTGATCCCGGTGGTCGCATTGGTGACATAAACCAGGTTGTCGACCTGGGCGCCAAGGTAATCAGCCAAAACCGTGCGAGATTCACGCAGCAGCTCGGTGGCTTTACGACCGAGGAAATCAACCGGTTCGCGTTCCAACACCCGCTGCCAGCGTTGGTAACTTTCAAAAACAGGGCGGGGCGTTGCCCCGAAGGATCCGTGGTTTAAGAAAATAATGTCCGGATCTAACAAAAATTCACTTCGAAGGGATTGCATAATTATCTCCAGGATGGAAGAGTCACCGGGTCATTGATGCCTTATTGACCACTGGCGTCCAAATTGGTAATTATACCAAATGGGAATACTCCGATGAATTTATTAGGTACTTTATTTCATACCAGCCGCCCCATCCCCGATAAATACAGGGAAAACTTCTCACACCTGTTTTTAGATGTCGTATGGTGGGGAATTCTAAACGGGAGCATTATTTCATTTCTGGCAATTTACGCGGTTCGCCTTGGGGCAACTACGGCTCAAATTGGCTGGCTTAATGCCGTACCGGCGATCATCAGTTTGATCTTTGCGCTGCCGGTCGGTCAATGGTTCAGTCAAAGGCAGGTCGGGAAGAAAATATTCTGGTTTTCAGTGCTCAACCGCTTTTTTT
>DAIQPZ010000015.1:7744-30665 GCA_036787065.1 Anaerolineaceae bacterium | reverse complement strand
ACGGGTGATGATTGTGGCCCCTAAAAAGTTTCAGTGATCTTGGTTAACCCTTCGGGATGATCGGGGTCCAGGCGTTTGACCGTGGTCAAAGTCATGGCAAAGACCTGGCCAGGCAAGATGGTTAACAGGGGTGAAAGCCATTCGTCTACACCGGTGGGGATGGACATGGCCATCTGAGCCTGTACCAGCAGGTCGGGCCGGTCAGATACGAGGATCAATTCGGATTTGAGCTCGATCAGGCGGTTGATCAGATCGGCCAGGTCGCCGGCGGTTCCTCCACTGGGGCAGATCACAATCACCGGGAAGTTGTTTTTTACAATGGCGATGGGACCGTGGCGGAAATCGGCCGAGGAATAAGGTTCTGCCACCACCCCGGTTAATTCTTTCACCTTCAAGGCAAACTCAAATGCGGTTGCATAGTTATAACCGCGACCGATCACGACGCAGCGGTCCATATAGCGGTAGCGCTCCACCCGGTTGAGCAGAGGCGCCATGCCATCCAGGGTTTGCCCCATCAAAGATGGGATGCCCTGCAACTGGGCCAGGCGCTGGTTATCTTCGGCCAGCGCGGCTGAGAAAAGGGCCAGGGCTGCCAGAGAGGCAGTGTACGTCTTGGTGGCAGCCACGGCCTTTTCCGGACCGGTTTGCAAGGCAATCGTGCTGGCGGCGGTTTGCGCCAGCGGAGAAGCTGGGTCGTTGGTAATGGCCAGGGTAGGCTGGCCCTGGCGTTTGGCCTCCGCCAATACGGACACAATATCGGGAGATTGGCCGGATTGGGAGATGCCGATCACCAGCATGCGCTTTAACGTCGGCGGTTGGTTGTAGAGTGTATAAAGTGATGGGGTAGCCAGTCCAACTGGAAGGCGGTTGTGGGCGCCGAACAGGTACTGAGCATAACGGGCTGCATTGTCCGACGTACCGCGGGCTGCGATCAGGATACTGTCAAAGGTACCCCGTAGGTCGGCGGCGTCCTTCTGGACGTTGTGGAGCTCACGTTCTAAGAGCCTTTGGACGACAACCGGTTGTTCGTAAATTTCATCGTGAAGGATAGATGGCATGCGCCTATTATACCCTTCCGCATTCCAATTTTTGCTTTACCCAGGGGTTCGGGGTGATTTGGCCCCAGAATTGAATATGGGGCAGTTGACTTTTAATCACTCAAGTTGTAAACTGTCAAAAGTTATCAATCTCATCATTTCCCCACCTTGCCAGAAAGGATCATAAAGCCATGGATAACTATGGAACTGAAGCCATGGGTGCTGTCGACGACCGCCTTGGGCTGCCTTATTTAAAGAATTATCGTGTCGCCCAGGTATCGACGCATGGTCACGATCGCCCGATCGTACCCCTGCTGCCCTCCTGGAAAGAGTTTGCCGGCACGATGCACCGCGATAATGTGCCTATTCCTCCATCCGGGAGCTGGGATTTCCCCATGATCTATGGACCGGGTAAAATTGTCAATTTCTGGTGCACTTCCATGCCGCCCATGGATCTCGATCTGGCCAAGGGGATGATCGGCGCGGGTGATTTAATACGCAACTTTAGACACCTTCAACTGGTGTTTCCTTTTCACCATTTCTGGAATTTATTGAAGAATGTCTGGATTGAGATTTATTTTGATGGTGAAACGGCGCCTTCCGTTAACGCGCCGATGGGGGATTTCTTTGGGGTCGGCTTTGGCGAATATAAACATTACACCTCGCGTTACCTGGCGATGACGGCGGGCGGATTTGTCTGCCAGTTCCATATGCCATACCGAAAAAGTGCGCGGGTGGTCATTCATAATAAGAATACCACTTTAAGTGTGCCTGCCTTTTATGGCGCGGTCACTTACCTGACTTATCCAGACGAAAGCCTGGTTGAAAAGCAGGGTTATTTTCATGCGGTTTACCGGGAAGAGGCGCCCACCAGCCGCGGCAAACCTTACGTCATTCTGGATACCCAATCGATGGGGATCAATGATAGGCCGGGGCACTATGTGGGTGTGGTGTTGAACACCGAAAGCGCGGATAAGCGCGCTGGTTTTGCTTATCTGGAAGGTAACACCAAAATCTGGGTGGATGGTGAGACGGAGCAAAGCCTGGAATATACGGGCATCGAAGATTACTACCAGAGCGGCTGGTATTATGTTAAAACCAGGAACCGCGCGGTAACGGAATTTTCAGCGGATTATCATGGTTTGACCGTGAAATCATTAAACCACATGGGGATGTTGGGGAACCTGCTGGGGGCTGGACTTCTAAAAACGCGGGTCAGCCAGTACCGTTTCCATCCGGAGGGGATCCCCTTCCATCAGAACGTGCATATCACCGTCCATCACGGCGAATTCGATGAAATCGCAAGCAATTTTTCCTCCGTCGCCTATTGGTACCAGGCGCATTAATCAGGGACCAGGCATTGAGCATCAGCGCGTTTCCAGATAAGCTAATTCCGCCGGATAAACCGGCAATCCAGGCTGCCCTCGGGTCGAAATGGCCGTTGTGGGACCGATTGTCCATATACTTGCGTGAGAATTACCTTTTTGAGCGACAACTGATGGTTGGCGGCAAAAATTACGGCTGGAATTTCTGATACCGCCGGAGCGGTAAGACGCTGTGTCGCTTTACCCGCAAAAAGGTGGTTTTACTGTCCAATTAGTGCTGGGTAAAACCCTGGTAGAAAAAACCATGGCGCTCGATTTGGGCGAGGTGATCCGGAAAAAGTTGCAAGATACTTCCCAACTGCACGATGGGAAATGGTTATTTATCCCATTTGAGACCCCGCGGGATGATCCTACACCGTCGTGCGGCGGGTGCGGTGTCCTGGCTGGGGTTTCTCTGGCCGGCTGCCGCCGCGGTAGGCCGGGATTATGATGCCGTTGATCTTGCACAGGCGCTTATCCAACATGCGGCTGAGGATGCGCGGATCGATCTCTTCAAGCTTATTGGCAGTGGTGATGACCGTGGGCAGCTCGGCGTTATACCGGTAGTTGAACAACTGGTATAACTTTTCACGCGCCCAGGGCGTTGCCGATTGAGTCCCCAGGTCATCCAGGATCAATAAACGGTCTGTTTTGACATCCTCGAAGCGGCGATCGTAAGTTGTCCCGCTGTTAGGGTTGAACGAAGCCCGCAGGTGGTCGAGCAGATCGGGTACGACCACAAATATGGGGGGGAAGCCCAGTCCAACCCGGTGGTTGGCAATGGCAGCCGCCAGGTGGGTCTTGCCACAGCCATAACCTCCGGTCAAGACTAACCACCCGGCCGGATTTTCAGCAAAGGACTTAGCGGCTTCGAAGGCCTTTTTTAGGCTCAGCAGATCGTCCTGGGTCAATCCTTCGCCGTGGCGCAGGCTGAAATTGCCGAAAGTGCGTTGTGAATGCAGGCTTAAAGAAGAAAGCTCGGGGTGGCCGGAGTCATCTTTGGGATTGCGGAAATCTGGCGCAAGGATCTGGACGCGGGTAACCAGTTCTGGGTCAGACATGCGCGAGCGGATGCGTTCTTCAATTTCGTCCATAGCCAGGTTGGTGGTGATGATAGTAGGCAGCCGGCTGATGTAGCGGGTGTTGAGGATCTGGAATAACTTTTCCTGGGCCCAGGGGGTAGCATTTTGGGTGCCAAAATCATCCAGGATCAACAGGGTGATCTGGCGGATTTCTTCAAAGCGGGTTTCAAATGAGGTCTCGCTGCTTCCATAAGAATAACGCAGCCAATCCAACAGATCGGGTACGGTGATGAACAAGGTGGGCACGCCCAGGCTGACCGCAAAATTGGCTACGGCTGCCGCCAGGTGCGTCTTGCCACAGCCGTAGTTGCCAGTGAGCAGCAGCCAGCCATTGAGAGAAGAGGCAAACTGGCGCGCGTGGTTATAAGCTTGTTCGAGGGAGACTGACTGGTAATCGCCCATTCCGACCCGCCCGTGGGGTTGGAAGCTCTCAAAAGTCAAACCGCTCAATGATTCAAGGTTGCTCAACTGGTAGAGGCGCTGGCGCGCAGCCTGGACGGCCTGCCCCTGGCTGCAAGTACACAGGGTCAGCCGGCCGAAATCGGGGTGTCCAATGGGCAGATCCCGGCGTACAAAACCAACCCCATGGCAGATCGGGCAGTTGGGGTCGCCGAACATGGATGAACTGCGCAGTTCGGATGGCTGATCAATGTTCGATGAAGTCGGCGAATGGACCTTCGATGTATCGGCGGCGATCCTTTTGAGTGTCTCCTCGATTTTTCTCATCACGTCCTTCTTCCTGCCACGAGCGCAAGATGGCCTGGACATAACGCCAGCGGCGCACGTTGTTTTCAACAGCTATACGCATGGCATTTTCTATCCAATCGGCCGGGTATTGGGTTTCTGCATCGATTAATTCATCTCGAATCATCGGGGTCAACGGACCGATGTTTTCTTCGTATAAGCGGTAAATGTTGGGCCGTTCCAAATCCAGCGATAACGGGTGGTGCGCATCCCCACTGGGGCGCCAATCTCCAAGGGTGATGGCGCGAACGGCCGCCTGGCCCTTGGGTGAGTTGATGAAATAATAAGTTTCGGCGCCATTTTCATTGGTGAACTCTGTTCTGAGCAACGTGCCGCGTGCGACGGCCCGGTCGAGGGCCTCTTCAAGGTTCTTATCAGACTCGGGTCCAATCCCTTGCATAAAGCGCTGGTCGCTGGTGAAATCTGAGCGGCGCAGGTAACGGAAAGGCCCTTCGGCCTGCTCCAGATACCAGAGGCAGTAGATGGTCACTTTGAGTTCGGCCAGGTCATCGATCTGTGGAAGCAGTTCACTAAAAAAAGGTCCCGGCAAGCGCGTGAAGCGCACTTTCCCTTCGGGAAAACCTTTAAAAAGCGAGAGCCGGCCGGCAGGGGGTGTCATTATCGTGCGGTGGCCGCATTTTCAAAACGGGCCAGGGTATTAATAAACACCAGTTCGATGCCGGGGTGGGTGGGACCATTGCGGTGTTTGGCCACGATGATCTCAGCCAGGTTGGCTTTAGGGCTGTCTTTATCCAAGATGTCCTGGCGGTTAATGAACATGACGATATCGGCATCTTGTTCAAGGCTGCCCGATTCGCGCAAGTCTGAGAGCACCGGCCTTTTGTCTGCGCGTTGTTCCACGGCGCGGGAAAGTTGGGCCGCCGCCATGACTGGCACGTTCAATTCGCGGGCCAGGATCTTCAGGTTGCGTGAAATATAAGAGACTTCCTGGACCCGGTTATCGGTGCGGGTGTCACCGCTCATCAGTTGCAGGTAATCGATGATGACCAGGTCGAGCTGGTATTCAAGATGCAGGCGGCGGCATTTGGTGCGCAACTGTAAGGGCGTGATGGCCGGGGTATCATCGAGGTAAATGTGCGTGGCGCTCAACGATTCGATCGCCTGGGTGAAGAGCGGCCATTCATCATCGGTCAGTTTGCCGTTACGCAAGCGCTGCGAGTCGATGCGGGTCTCCATAGCGATCAAGCGCTGGACCAACTGTTCATTCGACATTTCCAATGAAAAGTAGGCCACATGTTTTTTGTGTTTTTGGGCAGCGTTCTTGGCTATACCCAACAGAAAACCTGTTTTGCCCATGCCAGGCCGCCCGGCAACAATCAGGAAGTCTGACTTCTGCAAGCCGCCTAAAAGCTTATCCACATCGATTAATCCGGTGGGAACACCATAAAATTCTTCCGTGCGTTGAGATATTTCATCGATATGGTCGTAATAATCGCTGAGCACCTGTTGGATGGGCTGGAGGTCGTGCTTAATACGCCGTTCACTCAGGCCAAAGATAGATTTTTCAGCTTCATCGATGATTGTATCGACACTTTGTTCGCGGTTATACGCCAGCTTGGCGATATCGTTGGCTGAGGTCAGCATCCTCCGGCGAACCGCATTATCTTCAATAATGTGGCTATAAGCTTCTGCATTGAGTGAGCTGGGAACCTGGTTGATTAACGCGGTCAGATAGGCCGCGCCGCCTACTTCAGCCAACTGGCCGGACTGGTCGAGCTCTTCAGAGATAGTCAGGATATCGATCGGATTGCGCCGCTCATGCAGCCGGATAAAGGCTTCCCAAATCCACCTGTTGCGGATAATATAAAAATCATCCGGCTGGATAAATTGGGCTACATCATAATAGGCTTCCGGATTGATCAATACAGAGCCAATCACGGCCTCTTCAGCTTCCCGGCTGTGGGGGACGACTGGCGCTTCCAGAGTTGAAGTGTATTGCATACTTAATTCATCGTTCATAGGTTCTCAAATGCTCTACGCGGCTTATGATCACCCTCGCTGCTTGCGTTTCTCTGGTAAAAAAAACCGGGGATACCAGTATAATGGTCTGGCCTGCCCCGGTGGATCGGCTTCGCGGATGCCTATAATGGGCGATTAGTTTGGTTTTTGATCATCATCCTCATCTGAGTCGTTATCGTCAGAAGGGGTAGGGGGTGTATTCAGGTCATCAAGATTGAGTTTATCCAGGAAATCTTCAAAGACTGAAAGTCGTCCTTCTGACGATTCAGGGGTGGGGGATGATTCTGAGACTGAGGTCGAGATCTGGGTAGAAGCTTCGGCTTCTTGAGTCTCTTGTTCGGGCACGATACCTGAGGAATCCATGACGTCTTTGGCGACCAGGATAGGGACATGCGCACGCACAGCTAGAGCCAGGGCATCAGAGGGCCGGCTGTCGATCTCAATCGTCCGCCCGTTGGTTTCTACCAGTAAATTTCCGTAATAGACATCTTCCCGCAAGGAAACAACTTCGACTCTAATCAGTTTTCCATTTAAAGCATGGAGCATATTTTTTAACAAATCATGTGTCAGCGGTCGGGCCACTTCAACTTCCTGGAGTGCATAGGTGATCGCCTCGGCTTCATAAGGCCCGATCCAGATTGGAAGATAGCGATCCGAATCGACTTCGCGTAACACCACAATGCGTTGTTGGTTCGTTAAACTGACCCGCACACTATCAATTACTACTTCAACCATTTTTGACATACCGACTATCCTTACATGATTTATGCCTGGTGGCATTTTGTCATTTTCTTACATTAACTTGATTCTAACACGGTGACAGGCAGGATGCAACTTAAAAATCACTCATTATTAGATTGGATGGCGCTTTCATTTTAAATGTTGTCCCACCCTCGCCTTCTTCTGAGAAATAAGATGGGGGTGGGCAGATTTCCCTGTCATTTAATATTCATCTTTGATCGATACCTAGGTGAATCTTGGTTATCTTTTAGAGTATAATAATAAAGCACCTACAAATTGCCAGGGATTGGTAACGATAGCAGTTTACTACAACTGCTGAGGCAACAGAGGTTTAACCGGGCTTCTTCGAAGGGTTAATTAAACCTACATTGATATTTTGCAACATAACCCTAACTGCCAGATACCTCCCGATTATATAAACTTTTTATATTATCGGGAATAATGGTGTAATATTTTCGCCCTTTAATTGGGATAAAAAACTCAGCCATGTTGATGAGATTGATTGTAACTACTCAGCCTTGGGGTGATGGGTGCCGAATTTGATGTATTTGCGGGTGCGAAGTAGCCGCAAATACATCAAATTCGGGTCTTTTTCGCCCGAGCCTGAGCTGTTACGATTGATTTATTAATCCTTTTGGCGGGTTGTATTCGTAAGATCGAGATAGATAAAAGATAGATGGCGACGAAAATTCTACTCATTGAAGGAACAAGGGCTGATCATCATTCCTTTTCCACTGGGCTCATAAAAAAGGGTTACCAGGTCGAAAGTGTCCCAAACGGAACGGCTGCTATGAAGCGTTTAACGGAAGTCGATCCCGATCTGGTGGTGGTTGATGCTGCATCTTTACGCACCAGTGGTAAGCGCATATGCCAGACAATCCGCAAAGAGTTAGATGGTTTACCCATTGTTCTGCTGATGAGTAAAACGCAAGAACCGATCGATAAAGTGGATGCAGACGTGGTTTTAACCCTGCCATTTACTGTCCAAAAATTAATTAACCGCTTTCGTCCTTTGCTTCCCCCGGAAGAAAAGGATTTATTGCATATCGGGCTGATCCGGTTAAATCTCCAACAAAAACAGGTGCGTTGTCTTGGCAAGCAGGTACGCCTCACCCCACGCCTGGTGAGCCTTTTGCGTCTCTTGATGGAGCATCATGGTGAGGTGATGGAGCGTGAGCTGTTGTTTAAATTGGTGTGGGAAACTGAATACACCGAAGACACGCGCACGCTCGACGTCCACATTAGCTGGCTGCGACATGCAATCGAAATGGACCCGCGCCATCCCCGTTTCTTGAAAACGGTGCGCGGCGTAGGTTATCGCCTGGATATATAATTTTCCCCGTAACTGCTCAGCCATGCTAAGAAAGTTGCCGAATTGGAGGTGTTTACGGGTGCTTTGCACCCGTAAACACCTCCAATTCGGGTTTTTTTCACAGGCCTGTTTAGTTACTTTTCCCCTCTCAGTAAATTAATGCCATTTTTTCTTGATGGTGTCGTACCTTTGAGACATCTCAAGGGATCGATGCATACATGACCTGGTTGCCAAAAGCCAGGAAGGCATTCCGGCTAATCCCGATAGTAAAGGCGGTTGCCTTGCCAGAGGGCAGGGAAGCCATATTCTCAAGCTGTGGGCGGAGCAGCCTTTGTAAATTTAACCGCAAACTAAAATGGTAGATGCTGGCTGTGTCCGGGAAAAGCAAGTAAATGGACGGATCGGGTGGCGCGGTGAAAAGAAGTTGGTTAAATTGTCCTTCCTTAAATGTGGTTGGGTTGTGATCGCGTCCCGCGCGCGGGTCGGTGTAGGGTGCAGGATCGCTGCAGCGGGTTGGGACGAACACAACCTGGCTGGAAACGCAGACACTCATATGGCCATCGGAATGCAGCATATAGATATCCTGGTCGTTGATCGCCAGATCGATCGCATCTTTCAAATTGGGCACGTTGTTGTCAAAATACAAATGCGGCCGCTCGTTAAAACTTCCGTTTTTGCTGGTATAAACCTCGATGGAATTATTGGCCGAATCCAACACATAGAGTGTATCCGCGTTATAGACAAAGGATTCGATCTTTCCCCAATTATTGTCAGGCGGCGCCAACTGAATGGCATATGCCGGGCCGCTGGGGAGACAATACAACAGGTTGCCGCTTTGATCTAAAGCAATGATACTGGCTTTGAGTAGGTTATTAAGGGGTAAAGGTGCAATACTGACCAAAGGACCGATGATCAGTGAGCCGGTTCTACCTGGGCCACAAATGAAACTTGGATCAACTTCGTATCCGCGACCGGTCAATACGGCGCGAATGACCCGCCCCTGGCTGGCATCCAGCATATATAGGTCGTTGGCTGTGGCGATCATGTGGATGACCTGGACCCTATTATCAAGCCCGCCGACGATGGCATTCTGGAAGTTTAACCGCGTGACGTCATCGATAAGATCCACCGAAGTTTGTGCCTGGGACCGCAGTGCTTGGGTCTCATCGGTCGTCTGGTAGGCCTCGGCTGTGCTCAACAGGGTGAGCGTTCTGTCCCAGGCATTGTGCATGACCAGGGGATCGGTCTGGTTTAAAGTTTCATTGGCAGCCGCCTGGGCGCGTGAAAAGGCCGCGCGGAACAGTTCGCCCTGACCTTTTTTGATATACACCACCATGGCAACTGCCACGACGATGAGCGGTACAGCCACTGCGATGGCAACCATCGAGGGCATGGATAACCCTTGCACGGGTTGAGCCGGCGTAGGCATCATCCGTGCCACTGCCATTTGCACGAGGTGGATGCCTGCCTGCAATGCGTTGCGGGTTTTTACCCAGGAGGACGCCAGCGCGCGAATAAAAACGCCGGTCTGGCGGGTGCGTTTCATTTCCTGGATGATGGGTTCGCCTGTGGCAGATGTTTTCGCAGGCTGGGGTGTAACTCGTGACCCCAAGGGTGGCCGGCTTTGACCCGCGGTGGCTCCTGCTTTGGATGGGGTTGGGGCTGGGGTCCGGGTCTGGGCTGGTAATGATTGAGCTGCGCCCGGGCGCACCGCTTCTGGGGTGGGGGGTGTGGTGAGAATAGACTGGGTTGGCGCGGTTCCAACGGAAAGCGCTCTTGTTGTAACCGGTGCGGTTGTGGCGATGGGCGAGATGGTATTTTCGCGGGGTGATTTTGGTGTTGCTTTATCTTTATTCTGGGCCCGGCTGCTTTGTGTCTGGGCAAGATTGGGCTGGCTGGCTGGCTGGCGCTGCGCCTGAGTGGGTATTGAAACAGCCGTTTTACCCAGGTCCGGGCCGCCGGGGTTGCGAGCTGTGGGTGGACCGCTCTTCACTGGCGCGCCAACTGGTTCAATTCGACTGGTTTCGCGCACTGTAGAAGCCGGTTGAGAAGGAACCAGGTTTATTTTTCCACTACCTGCCTGGAACTGGATCAGGACCGCGCTTAAGTTAGCCTGTTGGGCGCTCAACAACCGGCGGCGGAGTGTTTCCAGGGTCTGACCGCTGCCTCCGGATAGGATGGTATTCCATTGCATGGGCGGCTCTGGACACAGGACCAGGCATTTTCCCGCCGTCGCTTCGGTTTGATAAAAGCGAATGGTGAGTGTGCGGCTCAGGCCGAGTCCGCGTCCGGCCAGTTGGGGATCGGTAAAGTGCTCAATGGCCTTGTCCGCCAGGATAAACGCGTGGGTGGGGCCGCATTGCGCCAGGATGATCTGGTCATTGTGCACGACCAACATGTTAATTAACCCTAGCGCTTGCCGGCCTGCGCTGGTGATGTGCAGATTCCGGTCGAGTAAATACTGGTTTAACGCTTCGGATGCCGCGCGTAACCCGGCTGTGACCGACCCGGAGGTCTGGTAAAAGGTGTGGGACAATCGTTCGAGCAGTTGCTTATGCCCCGCTGGAGATAGGGGAGCACTTCCCTGAAGGTTCAACAATATCACCAACTGATCGCCTGACCGGCCGCGGGCTGTGCGGCGTGGCGATGCGGTGGCAAAGAGCTCAGGCATGCCAGCCTGTTCTTGGCCATCGAAAAAATTTAACGGGAGCAAATTAAGATCAAACACAGATTTTCCTGAATATGGGTAATTGGGTATAAAATTTATTATACAGTCAAAACTCTGCCATGGAGAAGGTTTCACTTGAAAGGTATAATAGCTTCAATGGAATATTCACTGATTACGTCAATCGATAACTTAGACCTGATAATGGGCGAATGGAATGATTTGTTAGATGAGAGTGCAAGTCACGTGCCATTTTTGCGATATGAATATGTCCGCATCTGGTGGCAGACGCGCGGCGGAGGCGAATGGCCACAATCCGATCTGGCGGTGGTCATTGCCAGAAAAGTAGGCAAACTGATGGGGATTGCGCCCATGTTTTTTAGCCTCAACCGCGAAAAGATCCCGGCCTTACTTTTAATCGGATGTGTGGAAGTATCCGATTTTTTGGATGTGATCGCCAGGGAAGAAGACATCCCTGAGTTCTTGCGGGGCCTTTTTGCTTATATTAGCTCCCCAGCGTTTAGTCAGGGAACGCTCCTGGCGACCTGGAGGACCCTGGATTGGTACAATTTGCTCGATAGCTCACCCACACTGGCGGCTTTACCGCAGGCCGCCCTGCAAGCAGGTTGGACCAGCCGGGAGGAGGTGTTACAACATTCTCCATACATCCCATTACCAGGCGACTGGGAAAAATACCTGGAGGGGATTGATAAAAAGCAGAGGCATGAAATCCGGCGTAAGGTGCGGCGAATTGAAGAGAGCCAGATCCCAATACGCTGGTATGTGGTTGAGGATGGAAACACACTCAAAGCGGAGACCCAGGCGTTTATCAATATGATGGCGCAAGACCCCGAGAAAAATAAATTTTTGACCCCACCCATGCGCGATCACATGACCAACGTCATCGAATGCGCTTTTCAGACGGGATGCTTACTGTTGGCATTCCTTGAAGTGAATGGCGTAAAAGCGGCCGGCTCCCTGAGTTTCAATTACCTCAACCGGGTGTGGGTATATAACTCAGCAATCGACAGGCAGTATATGGAGTATTCCCCGGGTTGGGTTTTATTGGGTTATCTCCTGAAGTATGCCAATGAAACGGAAATCAAAGAGTTTGACTTCATGCGCGGCGGTGAAGATTATAAGTACAAGTTTGGGGCGGTTGATCGTTTTGTGAAACGGGCAGTCATCTGCCGGTGATTTTTTTAACACGATAGAGGTGAATCTGATATGAATATCGCGATGTGGGCAAAGGCACTGCAGGTCATTCCACGAATTACAAAACAGGAGTGGGATGACCTGGATGTTATTTCAAAATGGTTGATCGCGACCCGGGCTGCGGTCCTGATCATGACCTTTATATCGGCGGCAATCGCGGGCATCTTTGCCCTGCGCGCCGGTCAGTTCAATTTTGGCCTGTGGGTTTTACTGGTGGTGGGTCTGGTATTTGCGCATGCCACTAATAATTTGATTAATGATTTAACCGATCACGAGCGGGGTGTGGATAAAGATAACTATTTCCGCACCCAATATGGGCCACAGCCGATCGAGCAGGGCCTGTTGACCCGGCGGCAGATGCTGACCTACACGGCTGTCACTGCTTTGATTGCCCTGACGGCTGGCGCGTATCTGGTGATCTTGCGCGGGCCTTTGGCGTGGCTTCTTCTGGGCCTGGGTGTGTTTTTCGTCCTTTTTTATACCTGGCCCTTGAAATACATTGGCCTGGGTGAGATCGCGGTAATTGTGGTGTGGGGACCGCTGATGATCGGTGGCGGATATTTCGTCATCACCGGCGCATGGAGCTGGAATGTGGTCCTGGCCAGTTTGCCCTATGCTCTGGGGACCACCATGGTCATTTTTGGCAAGCATATCGATAAAATAAATTCGGACCGGGAAAAGAGAATTCGGACTCTGCCTGTTCTGATGGGGGAAAAAGCTGCGCGCATTGTCACCCTGGTGATGATGGGGTTGCAGTATTTAGCGGTGTTATACCTGGTGATTACGCGTTTTTTCTCCCCCGTGTTGCTGGTGGTGCTCATTGCGCTGACGGCGGTTCCACAGGTTTGGGCAGTCTACAAACGCCCTAAGCCGGATGAAAGACCGGCCAATTACCCGGCAGATATTTGGCCCCTGTGGTTTGTAGCCCTATCTTTTTTGCATAACAAGCGTTTTGGTCTGTGGTATCTCTTAGGTCTGATCCTGGATGTCGTTTTGCGTGCCGTGCATGTTATTTGACCACATGAATGTCTTTTATCTCCAACCATGCTGGCTGCTCATTGGGAAGTGAGCCGTAAGCCAATCGACCATCT
The DNA here is from genome assembly GCA_036787065.1 of Anaerolineaceae bacterium. Taxonomy (GTDB): domain Bacteria; phylum Chloroflexota; class Anaerolineae; order Anaerolineales; family Anaerolineaceae; genus JAJYIW01. The sequence continues at coordinate 17,434 of DAIQPZ010000015.1, read as the reverse complement.
GGCCTGAAAGCGGCATACTGGTTATCGATCCAGAGGACCAGTCCACAGCGGCCCCTGGGCGAAAGCGGAGTGTGATAAGTAAAAAGAAGTTCCTGCGTGGATGAGTCGTTCACGGTAAAAATGACCTGGTCAGCTGACCAGGTCATTTGATATTGACGCCAGGCAGTCGGATCGAGATCCATTTTGGCGGCGGACTGCTGGATGATGCGGCTGCCGAGACGGCGTAGCCATCGCGCAGTGGAAGGCCAAAGCATGAATGGCAGTGCAGCCAGGGCAGGAGTGAGAAAGATGGAAGGTACTAGCGGTGACCGGAATGTGGCGGCCAGGAAACCTTGCGCGGGCAACTGGTTTTCAAGGGAAAGGTAATTTGGCGCAGAAGCATAGAAAAACCAGGCGGCATTCGGTAGGGCTGGTAAACGCTGCGCCATTCCTCCCAAGCCGAGGGTGGCGCTGAATGGATCATTCCAAAACCCGAAGCCCCAGGTGCCCAGATGCCCATTCGCGGAAAGTCGTGCACTCAAGCTCAACTTGAGGGGTGGGGTCCAAAAAAAACTGTGTCGTGACCGCCGCAGGTAATCATCTAACTGCGCCCAACGGTATGTTCCGCCGGGTCCGGAGGGGATGGATAACTTCCACCCCTGATCTGTGGTCGCAGTCACACTGGCATCAGTTGTTTGGCGAGTTTCTAACTTAACTGACATCGAGCGGGGGTGTATCCTGGATTAACTTGCTGGGACTGGCTGGAGCCTGTAATAATTGCCGTAAGGCTGGCCAGCAATCGTCATCTTTTAGGGTTTGCCAGTATTGGGTAAAGTCATCAAAATCCTTAGCTCGTTTTTCCAGGCGATCTTGTTGGAACACTAACAGACCGGGGATCAGTTGTTTCATTAGCCGGGTATGCCCATAATAGGCCTGGGTGCGTTGGGTTTCTTTTTCTATAAAACCTGGTAAAAAAGTGGCCCATACATCGCAATCGTGAATGTCGCCCAGGGTGTCTTGAATTTTTCGCATGGTTCCTACCGGTTCCTTTAGCTCATTTTCATAGAGTGGCGCAAAGGCTTCCAGGGTGTAGCGCTGCTTTTTTGCGGCAATCCGCATGGCATGCAGGGCTTCAACTTCTTCCGGTTTACCAACCACCGAGTCGAAAGTCAGGAGATGGCCAAGCATGGCTGAATTGGCATTAAAACTCAGCGTGTAAAGGGCTGGCGAATACAGGTAGACTGTTTCTCGCAACTCGTCGTATGGCAAAAGCCGTGAAACAACCTTGGGAATGAACTGGCTGGCATCCAAATCATCCAGGGATTGCAGCACCCTGGCCTGGAGTTTGGTGCGTTTTTGGGTGAGCCGCAAAATTAGCCGCCTGATGCCAGGCCGGCACTTTGGATCGGACAGGCTTTTATAAAAAGATTCGAGCAGGTCAATTTGCACATCCAGATCACGGGCGGCGCCTAGGGAGCGGGTGATTTTTTGAACTTCCTTAATCCAGGCTACTTTTTTTGAGGCGGGTAAGCAAGCATCAAATAGGCTTAAAGCACTGCGCAGCCGGCGGGATGCCACGCGCATGCGGTGTATGCATTCTATATCTTCAGCCCGACGAACACCTTCTATCTCGGTATTTAATGCCTGAAGATGCTTGAGCAGCAAACCGGCGCCGTAAATGCAGACCGCTTTGTCGGGCTTATGACCCATTTTATTCCTCACTTAATTTTTTTATGTGGCTGCGGAGATCCTCAAATACTTCGTTGACCGAACGATTGGCGTCGATGGTGGTAAAGTTGAATTCTCCGGCCATGTCGTCGAATTCCTGGATCAACTCGGATTGGTATGTACAGAAGCTGTCATACAGGTTATTGGCGCAGTGGAAATCCATGCCGGATTCCCAATAATTGAAACCACGGCCGTGTACCAGCCGAGAGACCAGGTGAGGCACATCCGCATTGAGGTAGAAGGTGATATCGGGTTTGAGTGCAAATCCATATAGCTTACGCGCCCATTCCGGATCGGCGCCGCGTACGATATCGCGGGCAATGATGGAATAAAAGTAGCGGTCAGACAGGACGTAAAAACCGGCTTTAAGAGCCGGGATGATCTGGTTTTCAAGCCGGTCAGCGAAATCTGTGGCATAAAACAATATCATGGTCAGCCGGCTTAAAGTGTGTCCCAACTTGGCGGCATCCAGGCCGGGTTGGGTCATGGGTGAGCGGCGTAAGCCCGTATCCGATACGGCGTAACCTTCCTCCTCCAACCAACGCCTGAGCAGTTGGGTCTGAGTCGACCGGCCAACACCATCGGTGCCTTCTACAACAATTAATTTTCCGGGGAGATTCTTGATGGGGTTATAGGGAAATCCTGCTCCATAAAAATGAACAGCTTTCATGCGTTTTCTCCTACCTCTTTCATCATATCGGCCCGTACATTTTTGGCCCTTTTACTGGTTTTTGTGGATGGTTTCTTGTTTATTTTTACCGGGGTTGAGCGTGGATTAGGCAAGCCCTCCCAGCCACTAAGCGCCTTTCGAGCGATCTGGCGTACCAGTTTCTGTTGAGCCTGGACCGGTAGCGTGCCGTCGATGGCGGTGAAGTTAAACTCGTCAACCATTTTGTCGTATTCGTCGATGATGCGTTGTTGGAACAGGCGGAAGCTGGTGATCCGGTTATCGGACAGGCCCAGGTCCATGCCGGCCTCGTAATATTTGATTTTTGCGCGGGAAGAGGTGATGCGTTCAACCGCCACATCTAATGGCACACGGAAATAAAGGACCACATCGGGTTGGGGGGCAAATGAATACAAGTTGCGTACCCATAGAGGGTCAACTCCGCGGGTGACATCTCTGGCAAAGGCAGTAAAAGCATAACGGTCGGCGAGTACGACTGCTCCGGCTTTGAGCATTGGCAGGATGCGGTTTTGCCAGCGGTCGGCAAAATCGGTTGCCTGGAGCAAGCTAAAAGAGGTTGGGGTAAACATGTGCTCTTGCTTTGCCAGGCGGGTGGTGCTTTTGACCAGCTCAGATGAATTCCACTCGCTGAAGTAAACGGATTTACCCTGGATTTCCAGCCATTTGTAGAGCAAATCAATCTGGGTTGATTTGCCGCTGCCATCGATCCCTTCTACCACAATGAGCTTTCCATTATAAGTGTTGGGTTTTAACACAGCATCCTCTTTCGATTCGGAGTTTTAATGGTTATAAGGCCCAAAAGAAAGCTGCCACGCCAAACTGCACATAGTCCCCTTGAGCCATTCAGACCAGTGATTCCTTATCATTATAGTGCATTTTAGTAACTACTCAGGCTCATGTGAAAAAGACCCGAATTTGAGGTGTTTGCGGGTGCGAAGCACCCGCAAACACCTCAAATTCGGGTCTTTCCCCTATAAAGACTCACCCGTGTTAAAAAAGCCGGACATCTTTTTTTCATCATCGGTTTCCGGCCTGGCAGATGAAATGTTTTAACTTTATAAAACATCTTCCTCTTCAGAAGTTTCGATTTCCATCAATTCACCTGTGGCGATGAAAATGGTGCGTTCGCAGATATTGACCACCCGGTCGGCCATGCGTTCGAGGTTGTGGTTCACCCATAAAAGCAGGCTGGAGTGGTCGATCAACTCTGGATCGGCGATCATCGAAGTGACGAGGACCCGGTAAGTGCTATTGAATAACGCATCAACCTGGTCATCTTCAGGTGGGATGGATTGGGCCAGGTTCGAATCTTCGGTAACAAATGCGCTGAGGGCCCGGTGAAGCATGCCAACCGCCAGCTCTGCCATCTGTGAGAATTCTTTAATTGGAACCTGGATGGCGGCATCCTTGAGGCTGATGACAATTCTTGCGATACCTTTGGCGTAATCGCCCATGCGTTCCAACTCGATATCGACTTCAAGAATGGCTGCCAGGAAACGCAAGTCATGCGCCATGGGCTGTTGGGTGGCGATGGTGATCAAGGTGGCATTTTCGATAGCGAAACGCTTTTCGTTAATCAGGTGATCATTATGGTAAACTCGCCGGGCTGCTTCCTGGTCACGCCGTTTTAACGCATCCACTGCGTCTACCATAGCTTGTTCCACCATACTTCCCAGGAGCAAGACCTCATCTTGTAGGTGGTGGATTTCACGGTCTAACGTGGTACGTGGCATGGTTTGTCTCCTTTAGTTTAGCCAAACCGTCCGGTAACGTAGTCTTCGGTCTGCTTGTTTTTGGGATTGGTAAAGATATGCGCCGTCGGGCCAAATTCGACCATTTTCCCAGCCCGGTTCGAGTCGATCATCATAAAAGCAGTGAAATCTGAGACGCGAGCGGCTTGTTGCATATTGTGCGTCACAATCACTATCGTATAGTTGGTTTTAAGCGATTGCATCAAATCTTCAATTTTTAATGTTGAGACAGGATCCAGGGCAGATGCGGGCTCATCCATCAGAATCACTTCCGGCTCTACCGCCAGAGCCCTGGCAATGCACAGACGTTGCTGCTGCCCACCGGAGAGGGCCATGCCAGAATTGTTCAGCTTGTCTTTTACCTCATCCCATAAGGCTGCCTGGTGCAAACTTTTTTCGACAATTTCCTGGAGCACTCGATGGTTGCGGATGCCGTAAAGGTGCGGACCGTAAGCCACATTTTCGAAGATCGACATCGGGAAAGGATTGGGACGTTGGAAGACCATGCCAATCCGCCGGCGCACGTTGACCACATCGATCCCCATCGCGAAGATATTCTCACCATCCAGGCGAATTTCGCCTTCAATGTGTGACCTCGGGACCAGGTCATTCATCCGGTTAAAGGAGCGCAGGAGAGTCGATTTGCCACAACCAGAAGGGCCAATGATGGCGGTGATGCGCTTCTCCGGTATAGAAATATTGATATCAGATAGGGCGCGGAACTTCCCATAAAAAACTGCCAGGTTGACCGTTTCAATTTTAATGTCCGCAGACTGCAGTTCGGTTTGATCGTGCTTTGAAAAACTGACTAATACGGGAACCCCTTTGGGTTTCTCATGGGTCAATTCTAAACTGGGCTTTGCTTGATTTGAGTCCATATTTTTCTCAGTGGGCAGCTCGTTAATTGCTGGAAGTCCGGATTATGACCCAAACCCGAGCAATCAGATTGGTTAATAATACCAGCCCCATGAGGATTAAGGCAACCGTCCAGGCCTGGTTAACTCGCTCAGGGTAAGGCTGTTGTGTATATTTAAAAAGGGTCAATGGGAGTGAATCCACGGGTTGGTCCAAAATTTTTCCCAATATCGTCAGGATCGAGTCTTTATTTTGAATACCGCCGCGGATCAATTGGCCAATCTCAAACCGGTCATTTCCCAATGCCGTGAATAATAGTGGAGCGGTTTCGCCGGAGGCACGCGCAATACTGAGCATGAACCCGGTAATAATACCACTCAATGCCGCGGGTAAGGTAACTTTGAATGAGGTAATCCACTCGGGTGATCCGAGCGCCAGGGCGCCCTCACGTAGACTTTGCGGTACTAATTTTATCATCTCCTCCGTCGTACGGATGATGGTCGGTACCATTAAAATTGCCAGAGCCACGCCACCTGCCAGTGCCGAATAATGTCCCTGCGGTTTAACGATTAGAGCATAACCGAATATACCAATCACGATCGATGGCACACCTGAAAGGACATCCGTGCCAAACCGCACTGCGATTCCCAGCGGCGTTTGGGGATGGTAGGCCGTATAAAAGGCCGCCAACACACCGGGGGGTATGGCAAACAGGGCAGACAAAAAGGTTAGCAAAAGTGTCCCTTCAATGGCGTGCAGTACACCCCCGCCTGGCATACCCAACGGCCTTGGTAGTTGGGTAAAAAAGGATGGGGTGAGGTACTGGCTGCCTTTAATGAAAATATAACTCACAATCCAGAAAAGCGGGACCAATGCCAGCAGAGTCAATAAACCCGTCAGAACGAGCATGATGACATTGATTGCCTTGCGGCGATTGTAACCATTGGCTGGATTAATATAAGTCGTTGCAGAGCGCCTGGAAAGAGAAGACGTGATAGTGCTCATGCCCTTGCTTCCTGTGGGGTCCGGCGTGAGACCCGCCAAACCAGCACACGAGCGATCAAGTTTAAAAGCAGGGTGATGATGAATAAGACCAGGGCCGTTTCGATCAGCGCCTGGGAATGCAGTTCGTTGACGGCCTCAGCAAATTCATTGGCAATCACACTGGACATGGTATATCCGGGTTGGAGTAAGGATAGGGTAGACTGGGCGTTATTGCCAATCACCATGGTGACCGCCATCGTTTCACCCAGGGCCCGCCCGAGTCCAAGGATCACAGCTCCCAGAATCCCGGAAAGGCCATACGGAATCAACACCCGCCAGATGGTCTCCCATTGGGTTGCTCCCAGGGCCAGGGAGGCTTCACGCTGCGAAGCGGGGATGGCCAGAAATACATCCCGTGTGACGGCAGTGATGGTGGGGATGATCATGATGGTGAGGATCAAACCGGCTGCCAGGCGGCTGGCTCCACTGGCAGAGATGGGCCCGGCAAATAAATTGTCCGGCCCGAGGATGGCGCCCAGCGTGTTTCCGATGAGATTACCAAAAGGGGTGACTACCACCGGCAGGAAAATAAAGATGCCCCACAACCCATAAACCACGCTGGGAATGGCTGCCAGCAGCTCTACCAGTAAGCTCAATGGGGTGCGCAGCCATTTTGGGCACAATTCGGCGAGGAAGATGGCGATAAACACGCTCATCGGCACAGCGAGGATAATCGAAATCAGCGAGGTTAACAGCGTTCCGTAGATAAAAGGCCAACTGTTAAATAAGCCATTGGCCGGATCCCAATTTAACTCTCCCCCAATTTTTAGAAATGACCAACCAAATTGGGCCCTGGCGATATCGGAGCGCTGCCAAAGAAGAAGACCAATGGCTAACATCAAAACCAATATCACGACAGCCATGCCAACGGTCAGGACCTGCCAGATCCGATCGCCATGTTGGAGACGAAAGCTGATAGTCCGGCGGATCCTGACCACCAAAGAAGGGTTTGGGTTGTTTTCGCTCTTAGGCTTTTGCATGATTAATTTTTCCGCTAACTGAACCCTTTTCAGGGAGAACGATTGTAACCGTTTGTGGGATGAGAGTCCCCGAATTTGAAGTGTTTGCGGGTACGAAGGTCCCGCAAACACTTCAAATTTCGGCGCCTTTCTTTGCATGGCTGAGAAAATTACGATTACTGGAGGACTTTCTGTCCCTTGCAGGTGACTTCGCCAAGTTTGGCCAGGACCATCTTCTGAACGTTGGCGGAGAGGACGGCATAACCCAGGTCGCTGGCTTTTTTACCGGCTGAAGGGTCGGTAAGGGACCAGCGCAGGTATTCCACAATCTTCTGGGCTTTGGTGCAGTCAGTCATGTGGGTGGTGTGAAGGATAATGTATGTGTAGCCAGCGATTGGCCAGCTGCCTTCTCCGGGGGCGTCGACGATGACGTTGGTCAATTTAGTGGAGAATTTATCCTGGAAATCGTTCATGGCTGAAACCAGGCTGGCGGCATTGGCATCGACGGGCTTGCCGGCTTTGTTGGTCAGCTTGGCGGAGGCGATGTTGTTGGCTTTGGCATAATTTAATTCTACATAGCCAATGGCATTGGGGGTATTGATCACAGCCGCCGCGACGCCAGGATTGCCTTTGCCACCGATGCCACCCTGTTTATCCGTGGCCCACTGGATGGCGGAACCCTTGTCTTTCCAATCTGGGCTGAAAGAGGCCAGGGCATTGGTGAACAACTCGGTGGTGCCTGAGCTGTCAGAGCGATGGACGACGACGATCCTCGCATCGGGCAGGTTGTCTTTCAAACCTGGATTAAGGGCGATGATGGCGGGATCGTTCCATTTGCTAATTTTGCCAGAGAAGATACCCACCATGCTGGCGCGATCGAGCATCAGGCCAGGCAGTGGGGCGGGCGTGGGGGTTTTATCGCCAACTTTTTGGGTCTTGAAGGCAATATTGTAAATCGGCACGACGGCGCCGGCGACCATGGGGACCATCTGGAGGTCTTTTCCGGACGTGTATTCGGCGTCTGAAAGCAGCGAATCGGAGCCGGCGAAATCGATGGTGCCATCGATGATGCCCTTCTTACCGCCGCCAGAGCCGATGCCCTGGTAATTGATCACGACGGACGGATCGACGTAAGCGTAGGCGTAGGTCCACTCGGTGTAAAGGGGTAGCGGGAAGGTGGCGCCAGCCGCGTTAATTTGCACGGAACCAGCGGGTAAAACGGTGGCCTTGGCCGGAACGTTGGCCGAGGCAGGTAATGGCGTGGGGGTGTTGGCAGCGGATGAACAGGCGCCCAAGAGGGTGGCGATGATCACCAGCGCTGCGAATAATGGAACCCATTGACGACGCATTTTCTTCTCCTTGTGAAGGTCATGGTTATCTCGTAAGTTGTGCATTCTACTTCTACGATGATACCAAGGAGAGTTTAATGCGAGGACAAGGCTGGGTTAATAATCTTTGAAATCAGGTAAACGTTTTGTTAACAAACGAACTGACTCAGACCGATTTTCTGAGAGAAAAATAAAAACAGCTGCCTTTACCCAAATCGCTCTCGGCCCAAATGCGTCCCCCGTGGGCTTCCACCATGTGGCGCGCGATGGACAGTCCTAAACCGGTGCCCCCACCGGTCCGGGCGCGGTCGGCTTTGTAGAACCGTTCGAAAATGCGCGGCAGGTCATCGGCAGAGATCCCCACTCCCGTATCTTTGATGTAAAAAACCATTTCTTTGTCAATTGAATAGGCTGAGACTACAATACTCCCACCTGGATGGGTGAATTTGACCGCGTTGTGCAGTAAATTAACCAACACCTGCTCCATCCGGTCCGGATCTGCCATCACCTGCGGCAGATCTTCAGGGCATTCCAGTAGAAGGGTTAGACCAGCGCGTTCTGCCTGGAGCCGCATGCGATCCACCGCGGGGGTTAATAAACCTCTGGGAGCCACCGGTTTAAGCTGCAGCGGCACTTTTCCGGATTCGATGCGGGATAATTCCAGCAGTTCGCGCACCAGTTGGGTGAGGGTATCAATTTCGGTCTCCATGCGGCTCAGGAAGCGCCGTGCCGCCGGGGGGTCTTCCAACGCGCCTTCCTGGAGCGTTTCGACCAGGGCCTTCAAGGATGCCAGCGGCGTGCGCAACTCGTGTGAAACGTTGCTGACGAAATCTCGCCGGACCAGCTCAAGATGGCGCAAGCGGGTCAAATCCTGGAATACAAGCAGGGTCGCGCCCGGCAATGTGTTATCCAGTGATACGGCAATCGCCTGGATGAACAGCCGTTCTGCGCTAATTTCCATGGTCGTATTTTGTTGTTCTTTGTTTTCTACGCACTTACGCCAGATTTCAACCAGTTGGTGATGGCGGATGATCTCCACCGCGGAATGACCGAGGGATGTATTTTCTTTTAGATGGAAAAGCCGCTCCGCGGCTGGGTTAATCAAGGTAACCTGCCCATCCGCATCGGCAATAATTACCCCATCGGTCATTTGGGATAAAACCGCGCTAAGTTTGGCCTTTTCGGTCGATAAAGAATTGATTTGGGAATGCAATTGATCGGCCATCTGGTTTAAGGCAAAGCTCAACTGTCCAATTTCATCTTGCCGGTCGGGCAGCAGGAGACCTTTTGTTTCTCCTTGCCGGATCTTTTCCGCGGCGAGGGTTAACTGGCGCAGGGGTTGGACGGTATATTGGGCA
>DAIQPZ010000015.1:0-7734 GCA_036787065.1 Anaerolineaceae bacterium | reverse complement strand
AAAGATGAATGCGACCACGACGGCGATCAGCGTGGTCAATAAGAGCATCCGGCGCATGTCACCCAGCTTGGACTGGATTAACTCCAATGAAACCGAAAGCCGGGCGACACCGGTGACCTGGCCATTTTGAGTAACCGGCACAGCCACGTATAGCATGTCTTTTTTTAGTGTATCGCTAAAACGGATCTGAGAGGCCTCGTGGTGGTTAAGGGCCTGGGCTACCTCTGGCCGGGAATAATGGTTGTCCATCAGGGCTTCATTTGCAGAGGATTCCCCGATCACCACGCCATTGGTGGCAATAAAGGTGACTCGTTCATTGAGTATACTGGCGTAATATTTGGCCGCCTTGTCCAGGTCTGGAGCTGAATTGTTTTGAAAATTGGCCTGGACCTCGCTGGCGACCAGGCGAGCATCCTGAAGCAGGTGGGTGCGCCAATCATCCTGGTAGGATTGGGTAATGTAATTGGCGAGGTATATTTCCAGGCTAAACATGCTCAGCGTGACCAGCAGGACAAAAGGAACGGCGATACGCCAACGGAATGTGTTTGCCATAATCAACCTTCAAACCGGTAGCCGGCCCCCCGTACGGTGATAATGCGATGAGGGTCAGAAGGGTCAGTTTCAACTTTTTCACGCAGCCAGCGTACGTGAACATCGACGGTGCGGCTGTCGCCAATATAATCCCAGCCCCACACCCGCTCCAAAACAAACTCGCGGGTAAGCACCTGACCGAGATGCTGGGCGAAAAAAGTGAGCAGCTCAAATTCTTTTGGCTTAAACGCCAGCGCCTGGTTATTCAGTATCACTTCCCGGCGGTTGAGATCGATGCTCAGGTTATTAAATACCAGGACACGCCCCAAGGGTTCAACGGGGGCGGCCTGGTTATTAATTTCCTGGCGGATTAAACGCACCCGGCGCAGCATGGCTTTAACCCGCGCCATCAGCTCGCGCATACTGAATGGCTTGATCATATAATCGTCTGCCCCAACTTCCAGGCCAACCACCCGGTCTATTTCGTCGTCGCGCGCGGTTAACATTACCACCGGCGTGGTCATTTCCTGGCGCAGGATGCGGCAGATTTCAAACCCATCGATCCCAGGCAGCATCACGTCCAGGACAATCAGGTCGGGGTGTAATTTTCGAGCTTTTTCCAGAGCAGCGTGGCCATCGCTGGCTGTTTCCACTTCATACCCCTGGCGTTTTAGATTATAGGCCAGCGTTTCCAGTAAGGACAATTCATCTTCAACCACCAAAATGAGTTCAGTCATGCACCCTCCACATTTGTTCCATAATCACGACCAACTTTTCAGCCAGTTCGGCGCGTGAAAAACGGCGTTCGATACAGGTGCGCCCGGCGCGACCCATGGCATGGCAGCGCTCTGGGTCGTTTGCCAACGCCTGGATCGCAAGCGCCATGGCAAGCGGGTCACCCGGTGGCACAGGGATTCCGGCCCCGGCGGTTTCTACGACTTCACGAATTACGCCATCGATGGCTAAAACGACTGGACGCCCAGCCGCCATATAATCGAATACTTTATTGGGGTAGGTCGTTTTATATAACTCTACCGGTTTCAAGATGGCAATGCAAGCGTTCGCGGCGGCCAACGCTTCTCCCATCTGGTTCTTTGGCAGCGGAGATAAAAAGATCACATGATCCAGCGCCATCTGCCTGGCTTTTTCGATCAGGCGCGGTTTTTCTTTCCCATCGCCCAGTAAGACGAAAACGATATTTTCGGATTGAGCCAATAGGCGGGCGGCTTCCAACACGACATCCAGGTCGTTCGACAGTCCATGCGCCCCGGCATAGAGGGCCACAAACTTCCCACCCAGATCATGCTGCTGGCGGAATTCCTGCCCGGAGGCGGCCGGGTCGAACATGGCCGGATCGGCTCCATTGGGGACCAGATCGACCTGCCTGGCGCCGCGGCTGAGCACGTGGTCGATAAAACCAGGTGAATTCACGACCAACCGGTCGGCGTGCTGGTATAAAAATTTTTCCAGCCAGAGGGAGGCGCGGATGAGCCACGGCTGGCGTAAAACCCCTACGGCGATGGCAAAAGCCGGCCAAAGATCGCGCACTTCAAATAAGAAGGGAACGCGTTTTAACCGGGCAACCAGCCAGGCGGTTGCCCCCTGAAAAATGGGTGGGGAAGTCCCCCACACCAGGTCAACCTCACGGATATTCATGCTGACTAAAAAAGATGAAAGCATAAAGCTAAAAAAGCTCAGCAGCCGGTGGAAAAAACTGCGGTGAAGCGCCGCGTAAGTATAGGTGCGCAGGATGGCAATGCCTGGCCCACCACTTTCCCGTTCAAGCCAGTGGGCACTGGCGCGTTTTGTCCCGGTTAAATAACTGACCGGACTGGCAATCACCGTGACGCGGTGACCCCGATCCACCAGGTAACGCGCCAGCTCGTGATGACGGGTTCCCCCCGCTTCGTCAAGGGCGGCAAATGCCTGGTGGATTAACAAGATGTGCATGAATAAATTCTACCCTATTTTTTTACCACCCCCGGCCCCGCCCATCAAATCTGTCTCAGTGGGAATTGCCATGGTATATCCCCCGCATTTTGGGGTGTGAACGCGCGACCGCGCGTTCACACCCCAAAATGCGCCATATTCACAAAGCAATTCCCAAAGAACCTCAAATCTCAGGTTCGGGAATTCTCTTACCGCGGCTGAGCGGGTGGGATCAATCTAATAAAAAAAACCCCGCTGGTTACCAGCGGGGTTTTGCGCTTGTTGTTTATGTTTATGTTTAGACAGGGACGACGTTGACTGCCTGCAAACCTTTGGGGCTCTTCTCAATCGAGAATTCCACTTTCTGACCTTCAGTCAGATTGCGGAAGCCCTGAGACTGAATTGCGGAATAATGGACGAAGACGTCCTCGCCATTTTCACGAGCGAGAAAACCATAACCCTTGGTGGTATTGAACCATTTGACCGTGCCGATGATACGTTCAGACATGTTTTGTTCCTTTTTGTTTCTAGTAAAAAAAATATAGTTTCGAGATGCTGTTTCGTTCACCCGGGAGGTCAATTAAAAAACGGCCCTTGGTGGATGAGCCTTGAGCCGTTGCTTGTTGCATCCAGCTTGAACTACTTGCATCCATACCGTAAAAGTATATCCTGTTAGTCGTGATTCGTCAAGGATTTCGACTATATCGTTGTGGAAAAGTCCATTGGCTGACCAAATTGACCGGTAAATGCCCGCGAGTGTCGATCAAAAACGACAGCGCGGGCACTTTTTGAGCGTATGTCGGAGAAAACCAGCCCAGGGTGGCAATTTCTCCCAGGCTTGTTTTTATATCGAATGATGGTTTATCGGGGGGTGGGTAAATCATTTCCCCGGCTCGCACGAGGAATATGGAAAGATTGGGCTGGCTCTGGCTGCCAGAGTCTGTCCTATTTTCAGGATGGATGGCCAGGTTGATCCAACCCCTGGGTGATTTTATGGATAGGGTGGTCTTGCGCAGCTCCCATTCCCAATCTGGCAGAAGCCAGTGCAGCCGGATGGTATGAAGCCTGGTTGAGGATCCCTGCCCGGATGGGATCACGCGATCGATCACCTGGCATCCACCGGCGCTGTCAAGCGTTACGCTGCGCTGGTGGATGGCGCCGGCTTTACGGTAGCCGTTATGTTCGGCCTCAACGCTGCTCAGGATTCCGTCGGGGCCGACCTGGGTTGGCTTGATGATGGCCTGGGCCCAATCCAGCCAGAGAAAGCGCCCCGCGCGCGTCATCTGGTCTTTGCCATCTACCTGGATCGTGTTGTGCGCCGCGGTGCCCGCCAGGGAATTATCCCATGGCGGAGGGGCGTTATATTGAAAAGTCCCGGCATCCAGAGCGACATTCAAGTTGTGCCACCACAGGTCAACCGCCAGTTGGCCGGCATGGGAAGGCCGGTCTGAAAAGTGGCTGGCCTGAAAGAATGCCCGCGTCTGCGGGTATGGGCTGGGTGAGGTGACAAGAATGAGCGAAGTGGATGGCAGACTGACCGGCGGGGTCAGGAGCGGTTTCTTCTCGTTGGATTGGCCCAACCACAGTCCCATTTCATCCCAGGGTCCTGGCTGAAAAGCTGGCTGGCCTAAAAAGGCCCTGGCGCAGGCCTGCGCCACCGGGCGGTAATCGGCAAACCCGCCTTCAGCCAAAGGCATGATATAAGCGCCGTCATTGGCGCCCCAGTTAGGCGCATGGCCGGTCTCACCATCCACCAGCTTGATCAGCCAGCGCGACGCGTCTGCCAGATGCTGGCGGGTTAAATCGGTCCATGGCGCGACCTGATCGGGATTTTTGAGGGCGTTTATCCAAAGGGCGAGCTGTAAAACCAGCCGGTGGTAATTCGCCGATTGTTGGATGTAGGCGCCATCTGCATCAATCTGGGTTTGGAAAGCGTGGTTAAGCCATTTCAGACCCAAACGGCGCCACCCAGACGCTTCGGGCAGTCCGGGTAGGGCACACCCGGCGGAATACAGCCCGGCGGCTTCACTGACCAGGTGGTTGTTGTTTTGCGAGCGGGCATAAATCAAGGTGGTCGGTATGCGCCGGGCATGGTTGGCGATGGCAGCGCTGAGAGACGCCATGCGCTCGGGGGTGGAGCCAGGCGCGCCAGAAAAAATTTGCCCGCAAAAGATAAAGGCGATTAACCGCAGCGCCACTTCCTGGGCCGACATCCAGTGCGGTCCCAGATTTGGGGGGTTGGCCTGTTGGAATTGTTCAAAGAAGCGCCAAAATGCCTGGGCATAACGCTCTTGCCCGGTCAGTGCGAAGGCGCGCGCCAGGGTGTAAGCCCATCCAAAGCGGGCGGGCTCCCACACCTGTTTGACATCCGGCTCTTCGCCCCAATGGGCCTGCCCGCGTTCGTAAGCCGTCCAATGCTGTAAAGGGGCTGGAATGGATAACTTTAAGGGCACAGGCGGGCCGCCAAACAGGTGGACCAACCCCTTGGTGATCTCGCCGGCTTCTGCCAGAAGCTTTAAATGCTTATTTGCCGGTAAGAGCTGTTGGATCTCCCCCAGGCAGGGAGTGAAAAGGGGGGCAATCATCGGCGGAACCGCCAGGCCGGGTTGGATGCCTGCCGGGGTTTGCCTGGCCAGGGCGCCGCTGCGCAGCTCGAGCTGGTAAAGGGCATACAACCCCATTTTTTGAGGGCCTAATTCAACAAGCGCTTTAATCGCCAGGGGCAGGGACTGAATGGCGCGCATTTAAGCCTCCATCGCCCGTCGCAGATACTCAGACAGCGCGCCCATGCCCTTCGCCAGAATTTCCAGCGATTTTAGTGGTTCGCCAGGGATTTCCAGGCTGTGATTGGCGTTCTCAGCCAGAAACACCTGCGCCCCGGTCCTCTTTTGAATCAACCCCATGGCGGCTGAGCTGTAGGTCGAGTCGCCCGTGCCTGCCATGAAAAAGGGAGGCGCCTGGCACTCCAAGGCCGCCTCGATGACCGGCGTTTCGTGTAAAAGTGGGGTCAGCCAGAGGGTGATGGGAGGCAGGGGCATTTCGATGAGCGGCAGGCACAGCGCCATGGACAACGTGCCGATGGACTTCCCCCCCAGAACCACCCGCCGGTAATATCCCTGCGCCAGACCCGCCTTGAATGCCGCGGCGCTGTCTTGTAAAAGCCATTCCAGCCGTTCATCCGGGCTGAGGGCCTGAAAGACCTCCCCAAGGTAATTGGGCCGGAGCTGCAGGACATCCAAGCCCTGCGCCAGGAGCACCTGCTGGGTGTAATAAAGCAGGGGAAGATCCGGGTTGTAACCCAGGCCAGGGAAGAGGATCGCCAGGTGCGTGGCCGGCGGTTCCTGCCTGAAAAATCGGTTTGGGACGGGTGCGTTTTGATAACCCGAAATGGCGAGCGCGCCTGGATTAGCCATGGTTTTCACCCTGCGTTTCTGCCGCCGGGGACTCTTCAATGACGACCGGTTTGATCGGGAAAGGTGATTGCCCACCTTTACGGAGGGCTTCGACGGCTATCAGCGCCGTACGCGTAACCCCTAAAAGATGGTCGTAAGGGATGGGCGGTGGGCCTCCCTTGCGACAGGCCTCGATAAAGGCTTCCCACAGGGCGCGGTGGCCTTTATCCTGGCGCAGATAAGAACGCTGCAGGGTGCGTTTCCCTCTGCGTACCAGCTCCAGGCTGCGAAAATCATCCAGGACGGCCGACGACCCGCTGCTAAAAACTTCAACCCTTTCCTTGCCAAAGGCTTTATCCCCATTGGCTAAATAGGTGACGGCGCCAATGGACCCATCCGGGTAGGTGAAGGTCAGGACCACGTTGTCTTCGACGTAGCGGTTTTGGTCGGGTAAAGCATGAGCGGTCACGTGGGTTGGGAGGTCGCCCACCAGGTAGGTGAGAAAATCGATAAAATGGCAGGCTTCGCCGATGATGCGCCCACCGCCTTGCTGTGGGTCGTGCAGCCAGTGGCTGGGCGGCAGGTAACCCGCGTTCACCCGGTAATGCGCCACCAGGGGTTCATTGCGCTGGTCGATGAATGCTTTCAGCTTGCGGGCCATGGGGGCGAAACGGCGGTTAAAGCCGGCCGTCAATAAGGGATGGCTGCCTTCATTCAAATAATCCGTCAGCTCATCCAATTGGCCATGGGTGATGGCGAGGGGCTTTTCGCAAAAGACCCGTTTCCCGGCTTTTAACGCGGCCAGCACCTGGCGGGTGTGATGCTGGTGGCGGGTGAGGATGGCAATCATATTGATGCTGGGGTCGGACAGCACCTGTTCTTCGGAGCTGGTGGCATAACCAAAACCAAAGCGCTGGGCGGCATGCTGCGCGCTGACCCCCGATGCGGATACGACGCCGATGGGGGCGACCCCGCCGGCCTGGCGCATGACCGGTAAAAACACGGCGTTGCCAAAGTTGCCGGCGCCCAACACACCCAGGGCCAACAGCTCACCCGGGCGAATGGACACGGCGGCGGCCTGACGGTTAACCACGCGGTGATCCTGGTCACCGGCTAATGTGTCCTGAGAATAGGTGATGAGCACACCCAGGTAGGGTTCTGCAAGTTTGCCGGTGATGAGGGTGTACGCTTTTGCGGCTTCATCGATGGCAAAATGGTGGGTGATCAACGGGTGCACGTCCAGGCGCCCGCTGGCAAGCAGCTCAACGAAGGCCTCGATGTTGCGTCCTTCGGTCCAACGCACGTAGCCGATGGGGTAATCGCGCCCGGCTTCTTCGTATTCGGGGTCATAACGGCCCGGACCGTAGGAACGCGAGACGATCAGATCCAGCTCTTTTTCATAATACGTCTTGCGCGGGATGGCCAGACCCACCGCGCCGATGGCCACCACGCGCGCGCGGTCGCGGGTGATGACGCCGGCCAGTTCCACCGGGTCGTCGGATGGGGTATCCGCGCAGATCACCACGCTGTCCACGCCGTGGTTCTTGCTGAAAGCCGCCGCGGTTTCTTCGGCTTGCTCGCGCTGCACGGCCTGGATGCCGATTTGCCCGGCCAGGCCGATGCGCTGCGGTGAAAGGTCGATGCCCAACACCTGGCACCCGCCCGCCCGCAATATTCCGGCGGCCAGCAGACCCAGCAGTCCCAGCCCGATGACGGCCACCCGGTCGCCCAATTGGGCGCCGCTGAGCCGCACGCCGTGCATGGCGATGGCGCCCAGGGTGGCGAAGGCGGCGGAGTCAAAATCGACGGCATCGGGCAGGTGGGTGAGCAAGTTTTGGGGGATGACGTTGAATTCGGCGTGGACGGCATGCCCGCCCCCGGC
>DAIQPZ010000219.1:0-4136 GCA_036787065.1 Anaerolineaceae bacterium | reverse complement strand
ACCATTGCCGCGTGGGGTTGAGCCGGGTTGGTCCCGTCCGCGAAGGTGACCGTACACGCCATATTTTGCAGGGCCAGTACGGTAGCGTCCGTCACAGGGGTGGTTCCACCCTGATAAAAGACTTTGCCAGACAGGGTGAGGCTGAGCGGGTCAGCCAGCACAGGACCCGTGTTGGTCACCAGAATGGCTGCCATGACGAAACCCGCGAGAAGCCGGTAAAGGTCTATATTTCGGTTGCTCAATCGTGTTTTCATACAATTCTCCTTTTGGATTAAATAAGATTGACTTTTGAATGGTCAATCATAGTTAATCCCCGGCTGTCATGCCCTGATAAGAGAATTGTAATGAAATTGTAAAAACTTGTAACTGCTCAGCTATTTTCCGAATAGGATGTGATTGCGCGCAACCACATCCTATTCGGGTCCTTTTTTTATCAGGACCAGCGCCTATGCACCGCCAAGGTCGGCAAAGACTCGATCTGGTGCTTATCGAGTTTCAAGAACACGGTATCCCCGCGGGTATCCCCTATCGCCGAAAGTGGAATGATCACATCTTTCTTTCCCCAAAGATGTCCTTCTCGCATCACTAAATGGGTGATGTTGGCGTTCTCCGGGTTGACCATGAATTCATCGACTTTGCCTACAAAACCATCCGTCGCCTCTACACGGGTACCCCGGTGCACAGCCAGCTCCCCCGGGGGTATCTGTTGATTTTCCACCGACTCAGATACTGTTCTTTCTTGAGAAACATAGGGTAAATAGTAGAATGATCCCAAACCATACATTCCAAAAACAGGAACCATCCTCTCGGGCACCTTCTCTTCGATAACCGTCGTTTTGATAAAAGGATCCATCTTCTCCAGCTCTGCTTTGCTGCAGCGCAGTCGAATCGTATCGGTTTTCGTTTCGACTACCATACTAACCGGTACAACAACCTCAATATTGTGAGCCGAATCCTCTTTCACGACCAAATGGGTCACCTTATCGATAACCGGGTTTATCAGCACAAACTCAGAGGACCCACAAGCACCGTCCGTACACTCAACTTGAGCGTTTAAAGGAATTTCCATCTTGCACCTCCATCATAAACTATCTGGATTTCAACATTCCCACACCCGGTAGGGGCGAGGCCAGAATGCCTGCCATCCATCCATCATACACCCATCACGCCTAGGCCGCATCCATTAACCGGGGAATATGGGCCTCCGCCATTTGGAGGAGTCGCCAAGGTTTATTGGTTTTGAATGATAAAATTGGTAAGTGATCACTAAAGTTTAAAACACCGTACGAATTAGGGTTAATATGAAAAACAATGTCGAGTTGATGAATTTATTCTGGACGACCGCGGGGATATTCCCTGGAGCGGGTGAAATGAGCCCTCATGATTTTAAAGACCGGGTAGAAGCCGCTGCCAGGGCTGGTTTTAAAGGGATTGGGCTCTGGCACACCGACCTGGACCACTGCATGCTGCACCGGTCCCTGAAAGAAATGAAGCTTATTCTGGACGATAACGGGATGAAATACGTCGAGCTCGAGTTCCTCACCGACTGGTTTCTTGAGGGCGCGAGGAAGGCGGAATCAGACAGCCGCAAGAGAAGGCTCCTGGAAGCATCCGAGGCGCTGCAGGCCAAACATATCAAAATTGGGGATTTCTACAACGCACCCTGCCCCATGCCCCGCATCATCGAAGCATTCGCCGCGTTATGTACCGAGGCGGAAAAATACGGCGCGACGATTGGTTTTGAGCTGATGGCTTGTTCGATGATCGACAACCTGAAGGATGCAATCACGATGGTGGAAACAGCCGGGGCTAAAAACGGTGGGATCATCCTTGATATTATTCAGGTGGTGGCGCTTGGAATTTCTCACGCGGAAATCAGCCAGATTCCATTGAAGTCTATGATCGGCATCGAGCTCAACGACGGCGCCCTGCCGGGGAGTCCACTATACGACCCGTCCAGGGAGAGGCGATTCTGCGGAGAGGGCGAGTTCGACATCAAGGGGCTGATCCACTGCGTCCAAGACATGGGTTATGTGGGTCCATGGGCGGTTGAAGTGATGTCTGGGGAACTGGCCCATTTACCACTGGAAACATTAAACAAACGCGCGTTTGAAACGACCATGGCGGAATTTACCCACCCCTGAGCCCGGGATTGACCTAACCCCGGGCCAGAGCTCTACCTAACCCCGGCCCTTCCCTAAAGGGAAGGGTGCAAACCTCTGCTCCCTTCCCTTTAGGGAAGGGCCGGGGTTAGGTGTTTTACGTCTACGGCGTGACCAGCGCAAACGCCATGGTCGCGGACCGGTCATATTGAGTCTGGGTCCCATAGCCATCGGTTGCTTCGGCATAGGTGTCTAGATTGACCGCGAAAGCCGCGTCGGTGCAGTGCCCCAGCAATGCGGCGGCCGTGTTTTTAAACACGCCCGGGGTTGAGGGGAACGGCAGGCTGAACGGCGGCGAGCTGGTTGCCCCTGAGGCCGAGGCGACCGTCCCGGCAGTGCCGCGGTTGATACTCAGCCCCCAGGTCAGGAAATTATTCGGATGTGTGGCCACATAATGCACCGAAACCAGGTCGCTGCCCAGATTGTAGTGGCGCATACCGCAGTCGCAATCCACGGTGCAAGGCACGGATGTATCGACATCGATTAATTTCGCCACCGTGTCGAAATTATCCACCAGAACGCGAAAGACCAACTGGCCGGCGGGTGTAATGTTGTTCGCCGTCAGCACGCTGGTATATTGGGTGGGGATGCCCATGTCCGGCAGCACAAACTTAAACGGACCCCCTCCACCCAGGTTGCTGCAAGGAACCAGGTTACCGCCGCTGTCGAACATCTCAAGCATCAAGGTGGCCATGCCTGACCGGCGCGCCAGGGTGTCGTTGTAGTTGAAGGCAGCCAGGCCGTTGCCAGTACTGTCAAAATATGCAAAGGGCCGGTCATAGGGATCGTCGATATCCACCCATCCGTCGCCCGGGTAGGGATCAGGGATATCGAACAGGTTGGTTGATGCGCCCACTTTATGTGGCCCCAGGTTTACTGAATGTAGATTAATCGTCAGGGGTGCATAGGAAACGGTCATGTACCGGTGGTCGACAGGCGTCCCAATCTGGGTAAACCCGAAGTCACCATCAAATTTGTAAGACCAGCGGTAAAAACGCAGGCTGCTGCTTGTCTTCAGGTTCGGATCGAAAACCATTTGCAGTGCCAGCGAACCACCCCAAGGGATCGTGCCAAGCAGGCCGGTCGTGGAGGTGGTCACACCATTTTCCAGGTCGTTGATGCCGCGCAGGTCCGCATTGCCAATGGCCGTCGGCCAAACGTACAGGTCATTCCCGGGGATCGGGCGAGGCGGGACAGGCAGGCAGGCCACCGCGGTGGGGTCATTCACCACGATATCTACGGATTGTGACCCGTCATAATCGTAATAGGTGCTGCAAGCAATTTGAGGGTCCGATATTTCGTGATCGATGCCGCCAATATTCTGCACCACCTCAAAATATAGGTCGGGGAAATCATCCGGGCACCAGAAGCAGATTTCAGCCGAGAAACTGCCGTCGGATTGGATTGTAACTTCACCCAATTCCTGCCAGCAGAACCACTCATCCGGGATCAACCAGCACCAATAGGGCCAAAGTATGGCGCTTTTTGAAACCATGAAATTACGCAGGTCGGCTCCATCCAGCGTACTGAGGACAGTAGCAACGTCCGACAGCGAAGTGGCGCTGGCGCTCAACTGGCTGACCCGGTTTCCGGCCTTTAAAGCCTGGGTGCTGGCAGTCAGGCTCACATTGGATAACGGCGTCTGCTGCAGCCGAGCCGACTGCCGCATTTGTGCAACCCGCGAGAGCTTCACCTGGCTCACAGCCCTCAAAGACTTTTCAGGGGCCGGATCGGGTGGGTTGGGATTGACCCGAAAGATCGGGGTGGCAGCCAATTGTTCAAGAGTGATCGAACCGCGGATAACATCGATGATCCGGTCACGTAAAGTCAAGACGTCAAAAGATGCCATCCGGTCCAGCGTACAGCCCAGGTCCACCTGGAAGATCTGGACCGTGCCGACGCAGATCGTGGCATTCGCCTGGTTGCGTACGGTGCCATGCACCACGATGCAGGTCTTCCACCAGCAGCCCCAGA
>DAIQPZ010000218.1:0-4214 GCA_036787065.1 Anaerolineaceae bacterium | reverse complement strand
CGCTTCGTGCAACAATTGATTTTATAATCTTCATTGAACCAGCGAAACCGCCGGACTTCTGCTCTCTTATCAAAGGATAACCTTCAAGAAAGTCGTGAAAGTTGCAGTTACCCGTAACGCACTTCCCACTGTTAAATTTATTATAGCCATCCTTTGTACAAAGAAACGTACAATGATCAATGATCAACAGCATACAAATTCGGTTTACTGGGCATTGTAAAATGTAAATACGGGTTCGCGGGGTAATCTGTGTGGCGCTTTTACGTATTTTGGTTCGCTGGCCTGCGCGCCAGGCGCCGATAAGCTGACCGCGACCTCGACCCTCGCCAACGGGTCAACCTCTGAATTTGGCCTGACCCTGGCCCCCGGCGTGCTCCCGGCAGTCTTCCTGCCGATCGTGCGGTTCTAGTTTTCGTATAGCCACTTAAGTTTTAACTGAAATATGTTGTAAGTGTGGCCGTACGGCCACACTTACAACATATTTCAGATTCTTTCCCCATTCCTGGGAAGAGGGTCAGGGGATGGGATATTAAGTGTAGCTGCCCAATTTCTTTGCCAGCTCGACAATATGGCGGAAATTATCCAGGCTCACCGATGAAGGCACCGAGTGGTCGGAAGAAAAGATGTAACCACCATTTTCCTTCATCACCGGGATGACCTGCCTCATTTCAGCCTCGATAGCTTCGGGCTGGTCCCACAGCACCGCGTTGACCCCGCCATGGAAAACGAGCTGCTGTCCGTACTGCTGCTTAAGGAGGCGCGGGTCCATCCCGGCTTTCACTTCTAACGGGTTCAACGCGTCCAACCCCATCCCAACCAGCTCGGGCACAAAGGGGCGCACGTCACCGCATGAGTGCAGGTGGGCTTTGATCCCCCTGGCGTGCGCCCACTCGATGGCGCGTTGGTGGAAGGGCTTGAGCAGGCTCCGGTACATGCGCAGCGAGAAGAACTGGTTCTGTTTGTAGCCCATGTCGTCGTACCACATGATGCTGTCGAAGGTGTAACCGGCATCCCACACCAGGTCTAGCAGGGCCAGATCCGTTTCAAGCTCCGTGCGCCACATATCCACGATCCATTCCGGGTCTTCGGCCAGAGCCAGCAGCACCCGTTCGGTGCCGACGATCCATGAATGAGTGATGTCGAAGCCAAACCAGACGATCGGCGCGATCCAGCCGCCCTGTTCGCGCCAGGTTTTGTAATTCTTTTTGAGCAGATCCCAATGCACCCGGTCAGTGCTCACGCCGATGCGTTCTTTGGCCTTTCGCCAGGAATCGCCGTCCACGATGGTGAAATCAAGGAATTCGGGCGTGGATGAGGCATGCTTCCACTGGCGCATGGTCACGCCCCATTCGCTGGTATAGGTGATGTCGGTCTCCGTCTCGGCGAGCACCTGGTGCGGGTACCGCGGGGAATTGTCAGTCAATTTTGCGTTGTGGAAATGGTCCAGGTCGAAGTAATCGATAAAGCTCACGTCCTTCGGCAGCCCTTCCTTATGCCAGCGTTCGATCGTCGCCTCCCATGGGTCATCGATAATCGGGATTCGGTCGGCCTCCTGATGGGCGAACATGCGCCGGAATCGTTCGTGGGATGTCATAGGTTCCATAAGATTTCTCCTTTATCTACCTAAACCCGGCCCCCATATGTGCTAACTTAAGACAATGCACGGCGGGGAACATAAGAAATGAACCAAAAAAAACCGTCATTGCGAGGACTTGCGAAGCAATCTGGATTGCTGGAAACGGATTGCTTCGCAAAGCCTCCATTAGACTTAAGGCAAAGTCTTAAGTTAACGCAGATGCCCCCAGCCCCTGGCCTTCTGATGTTCAACAAAAAAACTCGGTAACCACAAACACCCTCCCAGCCTCCCCAAAATCGGAAAACCACAATTTTGGGGAGAGGTTGGTGTGGGGTAAAGAGCCGCGGAGGCTGGTCAACGGGGTGTCTATTTTTTCGGAGCCGCCGCGGGAGGGGCCTTTGGGGGTTGGATGCCAGGCGGGGTCAAACCGCCAGGCGTCGTCGGTGGCTGAGGCTTGTTTTCCGCAGGCTTTTCCATCAGGTTCTGGCGGATCTCATTGCGGAGCCGTTCCGCGTCTGGGCTGCGTTCCCTTGACAATTCGCCTTTGACTTCCAGGCCCAATTTGTCCGAAAGAAGCAGCGTCAGGAGGCCTTCCATGATGCTGCTGCCGGCGGCGCCGTTCTCACCGCCGCCACCGCTTACCACCACCCGGGGGACCACGTCCACGCGAGATTGCTGGACGGCCTCGGCAAAGCGGTTCATCACCTGCTGGGTCACCTGGTACTGCGGCCCACCGTAAGCGGCCACCTGTTCTTCGGTCGCGATAGCCTGGGCGATACCGGTGCGGGCAATCCGCTCCGATTCTGCCTGCGCCAGCGTCCGGATCTGGGCAGCCTGCTGCACAGCCCGCTGGTACTCGGCCTTACCCTGGTTGGACTGGACGGTGATGCTCAACTCCGATTCAGTGATGTTGCGCTGCTGTTCCGCCCGGGCTTGCGCTTCACGCAGCTCACGCTCTTTGCCCGCCGCCGTTTGCTGGCGGTCATACGTTTCAATTTGTTCGACCGCAATCTGGCGCGACCGCAGTTGGTTCAAAATGATTTCGATCTGCTTGTCATCGCCGGTGGTGGTGGGCGTGCCGATCAACACTTCTTCCAGCTCCAGGTTGTAATGGGTAAATTTGTCTTTCATTTCCTGGCTGGAGATGCGTTGGATTTCATTGCGTTCCTGGATGAGCTGGATCAATGTGCGTGTCTGGCCGACGTTTTTGAAGTAAGCCGAGACCATTGGGTCGAGAGTCTGCTCTACCAGCTTCTTGACATCCCCGAAACGCTGGATCACCAACGGGGCTTTTTGATAATCGATGTGGATCACGACCGAGAGCGGCAGGGATGGTTCGAAGGCGTCCTTGGTGATCAGGGAGACTTCCGACAGGTTCTCGTCTAAGTGATGCGATCCCATTTGATTCCTGATCCATTTGAGGATGATATTGGTGGTGGGCACAATAATCACTTTGCCGGCGTAGGTGTTGAAGGCATATTTACCGGGTAGGAGCGGCTCGCTCCAAACGCCGCGATGGCCGCTGCTCACCAGGGTGCCGTGGCGGTAATCAGTGCCCGACAGGTCTTCACCGACCGTCCCCGTATAGGAAACGACCACACCGACGAAACCGACATCGATGATGGTCTTGGGGATCATATCAACGGTGGCAAACAGCCGGTTGAGATAGTAGGTGCCTTCCACCAGGACCTGAAGCTGCCGCCCGCGTAAGCCGCCCGCGTTCAAAAAGCGGTCTGGCATCTGGAAGTTATTGTGGTAAGTATCGGCATTCTTGGAATCACCACCCACGACCGGCGCGATTATTTCGCCCGATGGCAGCGACGGTCCGTCATGGACGGTCACGACGCCGATCTGGTCGTCCGAGTCTTTGATCACGACCGGGGTAAACCCCTTGCGGGTGGAAATGACCTCCGACATACTTTGGATGACGGTCTGGTCATCCCGGCTCAACGGTAAATAATAGACCCTTTCCTCGGTGATGACCACGAATTGGGCCAGGTTGATGGCATAGGTGCCTTCCCGCAAGATCTGGCGCTGTGGGCCTCGCTGGCCTCCGCTGGTCAAGAAAGCTGCCACATCCTGGAAATTATTTGCATTGATATTGGTAGCCAGCACCTGCATAGCGCTTAATGGCTCGCCGTCCCGTGCGAAGAGATAGCCGATTTTTCCCTGCGCGATGGTGACCAATGGGGCAATGTGCACCAAAAACTGGACGGGGACAAGGAAGTGCAGGCCGCCCCGCAGCACGTCGGGTTGGTAACCTGCCTCCCCATTAAGTGCGATAAATCCACCTTTGACCGAACGCTGTCCAAAGCGTTTTTCCACGATACCAAGGCGGTTGTTTGGAATGAAACGGATCCCTGATATAAGAATCAATATCAGGATAATGACGACGATGGCCAGGAGACCACCCAAAATAACACCTAACGGAATGCCAAACATACTTGCCTCTCTTCTTCTACGTCGACTCACAATCTGTCAGGCCAGCCAGCTCTACAGGGAACCCTGTAGTTATCGCCCCAGAAAGTTTTGGATGGTTTGTTTGTTAAAAACGAACCACCTTTTAGTATACTCCCCAATCCAAAAAGGATGGGTAAGATACGGGCGGCAAGATGTACAAAAGGCCATGTCGGTGTTG
>DAIQPZ010000217.1:0-4232 GCA_036787065.1 Anaerolineaceae bacterium | reverse complement strand
ATATTTATTCAATACCCAGGCGATCCAGTACCGCCCGGTTGCCGGCTGACGCCAGGATGACCCCACCGAAGGCAAAGGTGAGCATGAACAGAACTACTCCTAGCAGCATGAGCGTCAGCAGTAATCCGGCCAGGCCGAATGAAAAGGCCAGGTTTCTACCGATCAGAACGGTACTGTTCCGTAAAGCACGGCGAATACCCGCGTTTTCCTGTTCAAACAGGAACGGAAGGGCATAAAACTGCACCAACAGCCAGCCTGCCAGCAGCGCCAGATAAAAGCCCTGCGCAAACTGGGCCAGGGTAGACTGATTGTATTGCCCGGTCAATATGGCATCCCCAGCCAGGAAAGCGATGATTACCAGGTTGATGGCACCCCAACGCCAACCGGTCCCCCAATTCCGGCGGAATGCCCGCCAATAATCGCCCAGGTCGGCTGCCTCGCCATGAGCAAGGCGGTTGCCATAATAGAATAACGCCAGGGTCGCCGGTGGGCCGGGAATGATCAACAATACCGACAGAGTCCACAGCAGGTTGCATACCAGTCCTGTCCAAAGATCGGCCCAAACGTCTTGAAGGGCGCTGAGAACGATCCGGATGATCTTTTTTATAATCCTCCTTGAAGGTTGCAAGCCTGCTTGGATCTGGGAGGGGCGCTCAGCCCTTGACGCCTGTGTATGCCACACCCTCGATGTAGTATCTGCTGAAGATGAAAAACAGGATCATTATTGGAATGGCGTTGAACATCGCTCCAACCAGGGTCAGGTTCCACTGAGCCTTGTATTGTTGTTGGAAAATACTGAGGGCCACGTTCAGAACGTACATATCGGGGGAACTCAGGTACAGCAGGGGTTGGAGGAAGGCATTCCACATGCCCTGAAACTGAAGAATCAAAACCGTCAGCAGGGCTGGGCGGGCTAAGGGCAGAATGACGGTGCGGAAGATCTGCATGTGGGAAGCGCCGTCGATGAAAGCCGCCTCCTCCAGGTCGCGCGGGATAGCCCTAAAGAACTGAGTTAGCATGAATACACTGACTGCGCTGACAAAACCCGGTAAGATGAGCGACCAGAAGGTATTTATCAGACTTAATTTTGCCATCAAAACGAAGGCTGGGATCAACGTGACTGCCCCGGGGATCATCATCGTTGCCAGCATGAAGTTAAAAACTGCGTTTTGACCTGCAAAGCGCATCCGGGCGAAGGCGTAAGCAGCCATTGAGCAGAAAATTACCTGGAGGACAGAGATGGTTACAGACAGGAATGCCGTGTTGAAAAGCCAGCGCGGAAAGGTGCCGCCCCCTCCCAGGTCGGTGTTCCAAACTTTCACCCAGTTTTCCCAGAGCCAATTGGCAGGCAGGAGTTTGGGCGGGTAGGCGGTGATCTCAGCGTCGGTTTTGAACGTGCCCAGCATGGCCAGGATAAAGGGAGAGAACATTACAATCCCGATCAATATCAGGACTAAATAACGGACGCTCATTTTTACGTAGTAACTGGTGGGGTGAACGTTGGCTTTAATGACAATTTTATTTGATTCTTGAGCGGTGACTGCCATGGTACACCTCCTAATATAACTCTGTTCCGCGTTCCAGGAACCGGCGTTGAAAAAAAGTAAAACCGAAGATGATCAGCGCCAGGATGAAGGCCAGAGCTGAGGCGTACCCCATATGCATGGAGCCACCGTGCCCCAGGGCCTCACGGAAAATCATGAAAACCGGAGTCAGGGACGTGTTCAGCGGGCCGCCCTGGGTTGCCAGGTAGACCTGGTCGAACACCTGCAGGGTGCCAATTGTTCCCAGGACGACCACCAGCAGGATGATCGGACGAAGCATAGGCAGGGTAATTTTCCGGAACATTTGGATACCGCTGGCGCCATCTATACTGGCAGCCTCGTAAAGTGCGGGGCTGATATCTTGCAGAGCTGCCAGGAACATGATCATGAAAGTTGGAATGGTGGTAAAAATGTTCTGAAACATGATCGCCATCCAGGCGATGCTCGGCCCGCGCAGGTACCACTGTGTGGAGGGGATGTTCCCGCCAAATGCATTAACGATGAGCTGGAACAGGCCGCGCGGGTCTCCCAGCCAGTCTACCGGAATAAATTTGATTCCGACGACCCCCAGCAGGTTTTGTAGGAAAAAGTTAGCGTATCCGCTCTTCAAGTAGAACCAGATAAAAATCAGGGTAATTACCACCGAGGAGGTCACGCTGGGGGCGTAAAAGATGGTGCGAAAAAATTGCTTCATCCGCATGGGTACGTTTAGCAGGACTGCCATCAAGATCGCCAAAAACGTCTGGACCGGCACCACGATCAGCGTATACCAGAAAGCGTTATAAAGAGATTGCAAGAAATCGCGTTGGGTCGCGTCGGTAAAGCCCTTGAAAGCCAGAGAGTAATTATCCAGGCCAACCCAGGTTGGACGGGTGAAAATATCGTAATTATTGAATGAGATGTACAACGCAAACAGGATTACACCGATCGTGAATGTCAGGGTGACCACGAGGTAAGGCGCCAGGAAAGCGTAGGCGGTGAACAGGTCGGCGCGGCGCTTACGGTTGCTCCAAACCCGGCGGACTGTCACGACCGCAACGATAGCCAGGGCTACCGCCCCGATCCCAACTGCGATCATGAACGGGATCGCAGTTTGCTGAACCTCCGCCAGGTAAGTTTGCAGCGTAGCCATGACTCTTGGCCCGCCCATGGTCGGCGCATTCATCAGGGCAATGATCATCACAGCGGTGACAATCACCACGAAGACCACCACCATCGCTATCGTCCGGTTCAACCGGGAGGAATTTGTTTGATTTTGCATGGTGTCACCTCCTGCTGCTATTCTGGCAACGTGCTGTGAGGGACGCGTTTTGGGGCTCCCCGACCATCCAGTCGGGGAGCCCCTTTTCAGGTCCTGCTATCCATCCGGCAGCAGGAACCGAGATCCCTTCAAATTGATAAGCGGTTCCAGATTTTATTTGGTATCAAGCGCCGCTTGAGCTTCCTGTTGAGCCTGTTTGAAAGCCTCGTCAACCGTCTGATCGCCAAGGAAAATCCGAGCCAGGGCGTTGGAAACTGCATCATCCACTTTGCCGGTGTTTGGCCCGTAGTACGCGACGGTGGTGTCCTTCAACAAACCGCCCTGAGAGATGGCTTTGTCGTTCGGGTCTACTACCAGAGTGGCCTGGTTGGGATGTGTACTGTAAGCAAAACCTGTCTTGACGATTGCCGCCTGGTTGGCTTCTCCAGTGACGTAGAACAAGAAAGCTGCGGCTGCCTTGGGAAATTTGGTAGCGGCATTAATTCCAATGGCATTGGTGAAGATCACGTCTGCCTGGGTTTTTGGGCCCGATGGAATCGGCAGTGCCTTCCAAACTACATCCTTGTAGGTCGTTTTCATGAAGTTGACCATCCAGCCGCCTTCGGTGGTCATTGCAACCAATTTCTTGCCAATGGCTTCACCGCACCAGCTGGCGCTGACATCCGCAGGCCGCACCAGGCTCTTTTCCTTGAACATATCGTTGAGAAAAGTTGCCATTGTTTTTACTTCGGGCGTATCAAGGGTAGCTGTCTTATTGTCTGGTGTTGCGAAAGCTCCACCATTGGAGGTGACAAATGGGGAGAAACGAGCCCAATCAGCGCCCATGCAGAAGCCTCCGAACTTGCCCTTGGCCGCAATGGCCTTGGCAGCGGTTCGCATATCATTCCAGGTCCATTGGGCAGTAGGTTCAGCGATACCGGCGTCTGTGAATGCCTCTGGCAGGTACACCAGGCCGAGAGTGCCCCAGTCCTTGGGCAGCCCGTACGTCTTGCTATTCAGGGTGAACTGGTCCAGCAGGGCGGGAATGAAGTCGTTTCGGCTGACCTTAGCCTGGGTCATCAGATCGTCCAGGGCCAGCAACTGACCCGAAGGAGCAAATGCAGTCATGAGCTGGATATCGACATAAAGTAAATCCGGGGCCGTGCCGGCGGCCATTTGGGCCTTCAATTTATCCTGGAATTTATCCGGAATGGGGATATAGTCCACCGCTACCCCAGGGCAAACAGCATTGAAGCGGGTAATAGAATCTTTATAGATTTGCTGCTCGGTTACATCGCCCCAACCGGAAAAGGAGATCTTGGCGCCGCTTTCAACCGCGAGCGGACAGCCGCTGGCTGCCGGCGGTTGAGTCGCAGCCGGGGTTTGAGTTGCCGCTAGGGGTTGGGTCGCAGCCGGGGGTTGAGTGGCCGCTAGGGGTTGGGTCGCAA
>DAIQPZ010000014.1:20979-31947 GCA_036787065.1 Anaerolineaceae bacterium | reverse complement strand
AAGGCTGCTCCTGTATAAAAACGGGGAGCAGCGGTTTTGAAACCTGCTGACTTAACCGAGCAAGATTGACCAGGTTGAGCGCCATCAACCGGTTTCCCCCAGGCGCTACAGTCGGATCGACTGCCGCTCCGGCGGGGTAATCCTCCTGCGAAAATCGGATCGCCCCTTTGACTTCCACCACGCCAGGTTCATCAAATTGATCCAGATGACCCGCCACAATATCCGTTAATGAAATCCAACCTCGATCCACAATGACGGCTTCTTGTGACCCCGTAATCCGTAAAGGGGTTAACAAATGCCCGCCAGGTTGCCCCTGCCAGGCTTTATTCCTTAAAACGACCTGTTCCGCAAAGTCATATTCCCCCCGCGCCATCACCGGCCGGTAATCCATACCATCAAGTCCAGGCAGATCGGGTGATAAATTCAAATTAACGGCAGACATAGCCATTTGAGACCGCACAAAACCATTCAGCTCTCCGCGCTGCCTGAGCCGGTCGAGCTGCCAGAAACCCAGACACACCATGACAGCCGCGAGCGCCACCACGCCAAAGGTGATCGCAATCCAGTGAAATGATAAAAGGCGTTTATCCATTACTTAACCCTTGTTGACCAGGTAAAGGATATCCTGTTCGATATCCTGTGGGGTATTGTCCAAATGATAAGTTAACCGCAGCCGGCCTTGTGCATCGATCAAATATAACTGGGTTGAATGGCTGACCTGATAACCCTCAAGGACTGCCCCGCCATCGATTTGATTATAAACCCCATAGGCATTCCAGGCGGGTTCAAGCTCAGACAGGCTGCCAGTCAACCCGGTAAACGCGGGGTCGAATGGAACCAAATAAGCCAGGATTGCGGCAGGGGTATCACGTGGTGGATCGACTGTCACGAACACGAAAACCACATGGTCGGCCTTCGATCCCAGGTCTGCCTTTACCTGCTTAAGTTTTGCCAGCGTCAATGGGCATTCATCCGGGCAGTGAGTATATCCAAAAAAGAGGAGGATTATCTTGCCTTTTCTTGAGACAATTGGAAAGTTTGGTTGTGCGTGTCTTTTAGGACAAGGTCAAATGCCGGATGAGCCGGTTGAAAAACCGATCCATGCCAGGTATAGGGGTGAGCCAGAAAAAGGAGAAAAAAGGCCAAACCGAAACTTAAAACCAGGAACAGGCACAATCCCAATGCGACATGCTTGACCATCACCCCTCACTAAAGGAATTGAATAACCACTCATCAATTTGGTTCGACAGCATCATCTTGCGGTCGTAAACCACCACGGCCCCAGTTTCCTTTAAGGAAACCAACATGACCCGCATGGGCTGTACCTGATGGATAAAATAATTCAAAAAATCGGCGCGACTGATCTGTTGATCGTCGCAATCAATGATAACCAACTGTGGGTGGTAATTTTCTATAGCGATGATGGTTTCTCGCATCGTCGTCGTCAGCACGATCGCTGACGCTTTGTTTCCCCAATGTGCTTCAAATAAACGGTACAACCCTTTGCCAAATAAAGGATTTGCCGAGGCAATAATCAGGTTATTAAGACTCTGGCTGCCACCTGGATCGATCATATAACTTATTAAAACAAAAAACCCTCGCGGTGTCATCCACCAGGGTCGGGGCAGACAGGTTATTTACCCACCTCCATGAGGGTGATTTGTCGATCATCCTGGAACGGATCCGATCACATCAATCCGTCTTTTGAATCAAACCCATCTGGATCGCCTTACTGACCGCTTCTGTGCGGTTAGCTGCTTCCAATTTTTCTAAAATGTGGCGGATATGAGTTTTAACCGTATTTTCTGAAATAAACAGGTGAGAACCAATCTGAACTGTAGTCATCCCCTCGGACAGGCATTGAAGCACTTCTAATTCCCGGTCACTCAAAGGGTTGGTCTCTCCGGACTGCTGGTTATGCGTTAAAGATCTGAAAACAATCCCGGTCACCTCAGGAGATAAGATCGATTGGCCTTCTACCATCCGAACAATCGCCTTGTGTAAATCTTCTGGTTCTGTGTTTTTAAGCAAATAACCATCGGCGCCGGATACAATTGCCCCAATTAAGTCTTCATCGTGCTGTGATATGGTCAGCATCATCACTTTAACTTTATTCTTACTTTCTCTCAACGTTTCGACTGTCTTTATCCCACCCATGCCCGGCATATTAATATCCAACAAAATGATATCAGGGTTGAATTTCTCAACCACCCTGAGCGCTTCCTCACCATCCGCGGCTTCTCCAACCACCTGAAACTCGGGTATTTCAGCCAGCAAGCTGACTAAACCACGGCGAAAGAGGGCATAATCGTCAACGACAACAATTTTTATTTTTTTATTCATCTTTGCGGCTCCTCCATCGGAATAGGCATTGACACTTTAATGTTTGTTCCTTTGTGAGGTTGGCTTATAATTTGAAATTCAGCCCCAATCAATTCGGTTCTTTCCCGCATTCCCCTTAACCCATATTGGGATATCCCCGGGATATCTCCCGGGGAAAAACCTTCTCCATCGTCCTGGATCTCCAAGATAAAGTCATTCTCCCATTCCATGGCCGAAAGGGTGACCGTGCTGGCCCTGGCATGTTTGCGGATGTTACTTATAGCCTCCTGTGTGATCCGGATCAACTGAAGCTGTACCTCATCGGGAAGCTTATGGATATCTGGGGTAATGGTCAGGTTAATGATTAATCCGGTTGAATTTTGAAAATCCGATGCGATTTGTTCCAACCATTGGCGCAATCCATCTTTAGGTGTCAGGCGCAAATCATCAATAGTCTGGCGCGTCGCCAGGTAGGCTTCAGACAGGGCCTGGTAATTTGCTTTTAATGCCTGTTCTAACCGGCCCACCTGGCCCTGGCTCACAAAGGTTTGCATCTGCCCCGTCTGCAGCTTTAAGAATGCCAGCAGTTGAGCAATCCCATCGTGAATTTCACGCGCCAGGCGAGTTCGTTCCTTAATGACCACTTTATATTCCAGGTCAACCATCATTCGATTATGTTCGATTAATAAAGCTGCCTGGCTGGCGACCATTTGTAAGGCAGCCATCTGTCCGGGGTTGAAAGCCTGAAAATACTCGCTGCCTACCATGATGGCTCCTACAACTGGATGATCGGCCATTTTTAGAGGAGCGGCAATCATGGACAACGGATGCTGAGCGTTGGTAAACGCTTCAACCGGGCTGTTATAAGTGAGCGTTTCGCCACAGTCAAGCACTTCCATCAAAATAGAGTTTAGCTCATTTTCTGGGATCTGATCATTAAAGTTTTGCCTTAATATCAAACGCGGCTTGTTTTCAGTACTGGTTTGTACAAGCAGCACCGCGAAACCAGCCTCAAAGGCAGTTAAAACTTGGGGGAGCAGATTGGTTAGTGAAGTTTCCAAATCCAAAAGAGAGGAGCGCAGCATTTGCAGTTGGCGCAACGTGGACACTTCCTGGTTGTGCAGATGCAAGGCATCCACCGCCAGGGCAATTTCATCCAAGATGCTCAGCAGGAAAATCCTGTTGTCAGCATCCAACGTCGCCTGAAGGGGTAAATAAAGGTTCAACATCCCTAAAATGCGTTCATCTCTTTTAACTGCCAGGCATTCCACCTTGACTTGTTCCTTCAGGGGAAGCTTAAGCAGCGGGCAAGAAGATTCCGGCGGAGCAAAGCGGTCAACACAGGCTCTGCAGCGATCTTTAATATCTGGCGATGATAGGTGTTCTGTCCAGGTATGCAAATCGGGTTCTGGTATATCTCCATGAACAAATGCGGGCAGCAACTGCCCGAATTCGTCGATCGGCACAAACGACGCACCGATAGCACCCACCGTCTTTTCTATCAGGATCAAGACACCTTCGATCAATTCTCTCTCGTTATAAGTGGTTGCCAGTAAATTATTTAATTGGAGCAAGCATTCCAGGCGCGCTTGCAGTCCAAATTTATCCTGCTCAACGCGCTGAACGGTCATAGCCATTTTTTGTTGGTTTTGATAAAGGAGAAGGGCAAGATCAATTAACCGATCTAACCCAAAAGCTAATAATACCCCCACAGCTAAACTGATCAAAATCGAGGAGAAAGGCGCCAGCGAGACAGTCATCATTCTAAAGCCCAAAAAAGCCAGACTGGCTATGACTCCAATGATCCCTACTCGAAAATAGATAGGGAATGATAAAATGAATTGCCCCGGTTGCTTCATATGGCTATTTTACCCCGATATCAATAAAATCAGGCGAACTGTCAAAGCTTTGTCGCAGGTATGGTAAAAAGATGAACCGTTTCACCCCGATAAATGCCAATCGCGGTAAGCTGTCACGCATACCGCGATGGGTTAATTAATCGAAATTATGACACAATCAAATTACTTTGGCGGATTTAAACTGCTCACATAAGCAATGACATCCGCGATCTCCTGAGGTTGCAATGTCTTGTCATCCCCGAATGCTGACATGCTCAGAGCAGGGTTGTCGCCGGCTGGCACGGAACCATGCTCGATAAACAGATCGAGGTTGGTCGCGTAAGTCTTAGGATCCTTGCTTATCAAGGATTCATCAATCGGAGTAATAGCGGGCACCGTGCCATCGGTGGAGCCGGCGTTGGCAACGCCAGTTTTTCCTTCTTCGCCGTGGCAGCGAACACAGTTGGCCTTGAAGATGTCGGCGCCTTTGATCGCATCACCGGTCAAGCTGACAGCCTGCCCTGCGCCGCCGGGCTTGGATGGTCGGGCAACTTTTGCGGTTGAATCCGTGGGTTTTGCCGTGCAGGCGGCTAACCCAATCGCCAGGATAAATAATGCGGCAACCGCAGCAAACGTGATACGAACACCAGTTAATTTCATAAAACCTCCTCAAGTAGAAAGATCAGACAATCAAAATTGGGCGTGTGAGCTAAAGTTTTTTCTTTTGCTCATTAATCTTGAATTAATTATAATACGAATTATATGATATTTGCTAGTTTATTCTGAGCAGTCACACAGGCTGTCTCAATGGAAATTGCCGTGGTATAACCCAAAGAACCGTTATACATAGTTTCCACAAACTCAGTTTTCTGTTTACCCGAGGGTTGTAAACCTGGGGTTACCTTGTCGACGTCTGTGAAACCACGTCCCTATCGACCGGACTCCGCCATTTTTAGCGTATAATAGCTTTAGCAGGAGGAAAATTTATGAGTAAAATTTGCGTCATTGGGTCCGGTTATGTTGGCCTGGTCACCGGCACATGCTTTGCGGATTTAGGTAATCAGGTGATTTGCCTGGATGTAGACACAGAGCGAATTGCGAAAATAAAAAAGGGTTTAATGCCAATTTACGAACCTGGGCTTGAACAGCTTGTGGCTCAAAATGTCCAGGCAGAACGCCTTGAGTTCTCTACCGATTATACCAGGAGTCTGGCCGAGGCCGAGTTTGCTTTTATCGCTGTAGGCACCCCATCCGGCGAGGACGGCGAAGCGGACATGCAATATATCCGGTCTGCGGCCGAATCCATCGCCGAACATGTCGATCATCCCATTATCATCGTGAATAAGTCTACGGTCCCGGTTGGTACGGGCGATCTGGTGACAGATATCATAACCCGTCGCCGTGAAGGCAGGGCGCTTCAGTTTCATGTCGTTTCCAATCCCGAATTTCTTCGTGAAGGCTCGGCCATTAATGATTTCATGGGACCCGATCGGATCGTTTTGGGATCTGTTGATAAAGATGCCGCCAGCCAGGTCGCACAGTTATACCTTAGCCTGCGCTGCCCCATCCTGATCACCGATCTGCGCACAGCCGAAATGATCAAATACGCGTCAAACGCTTTTCTGGCGACGCGGATTTCTTTTATCAATGAAATTTCCAATATGTGCGACGAATTAGGCGCGGATGTGCGTGAAGTGGCACTAGGCATGGGTTACGATAAGCGCATCGGGCATGCTTTCCTGGATGCCGGCCTCGGTTGGGGGGGAAGCTGCTTCCCCAAGGATGTTAAAGCGCTGGCTCACATGGCTGTTCTGCACGGCACCCATCCCCAACTGCTTCAAGCGGTAATGGAAATAAATCGCAATCAACGGCGCAGGGCGGTCATGCGTTTACGGCGAGTGCTTGGTGGACTAAACGATAAAGTCATCGGGATCTTAGGGCTTTCATTCAAACCCAACACGGATGATATCCGCGACTCACCCTCGCTTGAAGTGATCCACCTGTTAGAAAATGAAGGCGCTCGCGTTCGCGCCTACGATCCCCAGGCGATGGAAGCAACTTCCCACATAATCCACCGGATCACCCTGTGCAAAAATCCATACGAAGTGGCTGAAGGTGCGGATGCGTTAATCCTGGCCACGGCCTGGAATGAATTTAAACAATTGGATTTCAACCGCATCCATGCTTCCATGCGCCAGCCGGTCATCCTGGACGGTAGAAACCTGTGGGATCCCGAGCAAATGCGCAGCCTGGGTTTCCAATATTTTGGATGCGGTATTGGCATTATTAAAAACAGCGGGAACTCGTAACGTCTCAACGAATCCCTATTAGATCACACAACGGCCGGTTATGTCTTATTAAGTGAGGTAGAACCATGGAATATCGTCTATTTGGAAGAACGGGTGTCAAAGTTTCGCCTCTTTGCCTTGGCGCCATGAATTTCGGCAACGCAACCGACGAAGCAACCTCAATCGAGATCATCCATGCCGCGATGGATGGCGGGATCAACTTCATTGATACTGCTAACGTATACAATAAAGGCGTCAGTGAGGTGATTGTGGGCAAAGCCCTGCGAGGTCGCAGGGACCAGGTCTTTTTGGCTACGAAAGCCCACGGGCGCACGGGAGATGGCCCCAACGATGAAGGCAACTCACGGTATCATTTGATTAAAGCCTGCGAAGACTCCCTTCGCCGCTTAGATACCGACCATATTGACCTTTACCAGATGCACCGGCCCAATCCTGAAATCCCCATCGATGAAACCTTGAGGGCATTAACCGATCTTATCCGAGCCGGGAAAGTACGCTATATTGGCTGCTCGACTCATCCAGCCTGGATGGTGATGGAAGCGCTGGCAGTCAGTGAAAAAGAACACCTGGCGCGGTATGTCAGTGAGCAGCCACCCTACAATTTACTCGACCGGCGCATTGAAAATGAACTTGTGCCATTAGCACTCCGCTACAACATGGCATTGATCCCCTGGGCGCCTCTCGCTCAGGGCCTTTTAGCCGGACGATACAACGCCGGTCTACCCTTGCCAACCGATTCGAGGGCTTCTCGCGAGCGCGGCGGCATCTACGATCAGCGCTTTACTCAGCGCGCCATCAACACCGGGGAAAAATTTACCAAACTGGCCCTCCAGTTTAATAAGACCCCGGGGCAGTTAGCCCTGGTATGGTGCAAAGATCAACCTGGCATTACATCCCCGATCATCGGGCCCCGTACACTCGAGCAGCTCAAAGACCTTCTGCCGGCCGCCGATATGAAACTAAGTCAGGAAGAAAAAGAGGCATGCGATCTACTGGTAGCCCCAGGCGGCGTTTTGGTGAATTACCACAATACATCTGGCTGGAATAAAACGCCTGTCATGTCGTCTTAACCTCTAGTTTATTCTCTCGCAGATGGCGCATGCTTAACCATTGACCATAAAGTTAGCCCGCTCGCGGGAGTTAAAGCTAGCCATGGAATGAACACTAGCATTTGCTGAATTGACCTTATCAAGCAATTGAACAGTGAGGATATTATGAGTAACGTCTTCAGCCAGGATGCGCTAATCACTGACCGCCAGTCATGTGCATGGTAAATGACTGGCGGTCAGTTGTCAACATCTTAAACCCCGTTTTACCCTGTACTCAATCAACACCGCTGACGCCAAATTCTAGTATGCTCTTTCCCTCTCATCATTCACTGCCTGATGCCTGAATTATTTTCGGTGATTGGGCTTCATAAGCCAATAAGCTTCATTATTACCGCCACAGAACGGTTGAGCAACGAGTTGGGCCGAATAAACCAATCACTCTTTAATCACTCAAGAGGTTATAAATGATAAACACAGAATTGACGAAAGCAGTCGATTACTTTGCGAATCTTACCCATAAAATTACCGACCTGCAACTGGAGCGTAGGTGGGCCTGGCAGTCATACGACTCAGAGGGAATCCGCTTTGCCTTTTTCAGAACTTATGAAGAATTACGAGAATTGGCTGCCAAACTGCGAAGCGAACGGATCAATCGGGCGATGCCGCCCTCGGCGGCGCAGCTCATCCTCTCACAATATGACGCCGCTTATTGGGACTTGCAGGCAGCGTTATTAGGAATAGAGAACGGACAGATTGACCAGGCCCCTGCCGAGGGCGAGTGGCCGGTGCGAAAGGTCTTAGCCCATATCGTCACCGCTGAGTTGGGCTTCTATGTTATCGTTCGATACACTCTGGATAGACAACGGAGTGGTGATGGGCGACCAACCGAAATTACCACAGAAGGGTGGGCTGCTACCAGCGGGATGGATGAGGCTTCATTTCGCTCCCTCATGGCAGGGCCGTTTGAAGGTCTTCGAGATTATCACAACACTTTGCATCAGCGTATACTGCGAGAATTTGCCGACATCAGTGACGCAGAGTTGGATTTTCCTTCTGAATACTGGGAAAAAGAACTGATGAGTGTGCGATTTCGTCTACATCGCTTTGACTCACACTTGCGACAACATACTATTCAGGTCGATAAGACGAGAGTGGCATTAGAACAGTTTCCCAATGAGGTGCAGCGACTCATCCGTTTGATTTATACCGCCTTTGCAGACGCCAACGGAGCCATCATTGGAGCGTGGAAGACAGGCGAGAACAGCAGGCTTGAACTTGCTAAAACTATTCGCGGACGAGCTGAAGAAATAGTAAGTAACTCCGTGTAAGGTGACTGTTATCACGATTACCGCTGCGCTATATTGAATAGTTTTGTTCAAGGGTCATTGACAATAGCGTCGTTAGAGACAGACGACGACTAGGCTCTTAACCTGGCGCGCGTCCTCACGGAGCGTTTTGCGGTCGCGATTGTGAGGTTGCGTCTACATGAACTACTTAATGGTAGAACCTGGGTAAGCGCTTCTTCCAGGCAGTTGGGATAATTTTATCCAGGGCATCGTCTGCCGTCACCATGCCAAGGATCACTTCATTATCATCCACCACAGGAACAGAGAGTAAATTATATTTAGCGACAATATGGGCCACATCCTCTTGAGTATCAAGGGGATTGACGGTGACTATCCTGGTCTCCATAAAATCTAAGACTTTGCTCATGGGCTGCTCGAGAACCAGGCGCCGGAGTGAAAAAACGCCAATCAGGTGGTTCTGAACGTCGACGACATAAATATAATAAATTGTCTCCGCTTCGGGGGATAGTTCGCGCAGCCGTTCAATCACCATCGCGGCCGTCAGGTCTGGGTGGATCGAGACAAACTCGGTATTCATGATTCCACCCGCCGAATCTTCTGGGTAAGATAAAAGCATGCGGACATCTTTGGCGCCGCCTTTTTCCATCAACCTGAGCAGCGCTTCACTGCGGTCCTCTGGTAATTCAGCGAGTAAATCTGCCGCCTCATCAGGAGACATCTCTTCCAGGACATCGGCAACCTGCTCATTCGACAGCCCTTCGACCAGACTGGCCTGAAACTCTGGCTCAACCTCTTCCAGGGTATCCGCCATTAATTCCACATCCAGCGAGCCAAGCAGTTTACTGCCTTCAGAGCGAGTCAGATCGCTCAGAATCTCCGCCAGGTCGGCCGGGTGGAGTTCAGAGATCTTATCGCTGGCCACTTTTAGCCGCATGGGTTGATCGGTATCGATCAAATCAACATTTTCCCAGGAAATGAATCTGGAGGCAGCGGCGCCCTTTTTAGAACCGCCAAGCCACCCAGGCAAACGGCTAACCCCCAATCTGCGGACCAGACCGCTGCCACTGATGTCGACATTGGCGATATAAACATCATCCTTATGCCGGGTCAACTCCAGGTCATTTACCCGTACCACCCGCACGCCGTTCATATCAATAATTTGTTTATCCAGCACATCCCGCACCAGATGCATATCTTGATCCGAAGCCTGGTAAGGCGCCACCTTATCCCAGGATTTATTTAATGTAATCACCGGGGTAAACAAATTAGCTATATCGCCAAGGGGAATATCGATCAATTGATTTTTGTGATTGATTTCAATTGAACTGATTTGTGGGTGCGGCAAATTACTTTTTTGAATGGCCAGGATTTCTTTTACCCGGCCAACGGTTTCACCCTCATAATCCACAACTGATTTTCCGATCAACTGGCTGAGGAATGGCATCATCGACCTCCTGGCAGAAAGTTAAAAAAGTGGTTCTCTAGGATTTCCCGTGGAATAAGCCATCAAGAAGATGTGAAGCCCACTTTTTGAAGCTACTAGAAAACAATAATCGCCCGGATTATACTGCAATTCATTTAGAATCCGATGAGTTTTAGCGCAAAACGGTTTTGTTTTGAGCCACCCGTCAGATCTGACCCAACAAGCGGATGACTTCTTCCCGTTGAGGAAGCGAAGGTTGGGCGCCTTTTCGCGTGGTGGCCAACGCGCCGGCGGCATTACCCCAGCGAACCGCCTCGCCCAACGCTTTCCCTTCAGCCAGGGCCACCGCAAAACAACCCACAAACGCATCCCCAGCCGCGGTCGTGTCTATGGGATGTACCGCAAACGGTGGGACGACGAACGTTCCGAGCCGGGTGGCCAGGAGCGACCCACGATTACCCAGGGTAATGATGACATTGTTTGCGCCCATGGAGAGCAGGATTTTTGCCGCAGCTTCTACACCGGAGTCCTCTTCAAGCGATTGTCCCGTCAGCATCTTTGCTTCGGTCTCGTTAGGGATCAGGTAATCGACCAACGGGT
Source organism: Anaerolineaceae bacterium (assembly GCA_036787065.1). Taxonomy (GTDB): domain Bacteria; phylum Chloroflexota; class Anaerolineae; order Anaerolineales; family Anaerolineaceae; genus JAJYIW01. The sequence goes on along the minus strand of DAIQPZ010000014.1, from coordinate 21,099 downwards.
ATATTTCATGTGGCAGTGGATAAGCAGGTGCTGGGTTTAGAATAACCTTCACGCCATTTTGTTTTGCCAGGCTGGCTGCCCTCAGAGCCGTCCCCAGGGGTGTTTCCAACTGCAGCAGTA
>DAIQPZ010000014.1:0-20879 GCA_036787065.1 Anaerolineaceae bacterium | reverse complement strand
ACCCGGCCGACCATGGTGACATAACCACCCATTCGCGCTGCAGCCACGGCCTGGTTCGCCCCCTTTCCACCCGGGATAGTTTGAAAATCACCCCCCAACACCGTTTCACCGGTACGAGGAATGTGGTGCGAGCGCGCTACCAGGTCAATATTAATACTGCCTATCACTGTGATTTTTGCTGTCATAGGTTGCCTAACCGGCGGTTAAAATCAAACAGGTTAAACCGGTTGATATAATGATCGATGGAACCCGCAATCCTATCAACCACATAGCTGTGAGGATTTACATAAACGGGTTGAAGGTTTGTATATAATTTTTCACGGGCAGCCACCACGCTGGGCTCTGTCCAGACATAACGCGCACCTGTCTGCACAAGCCATTCTTGCCGAGAGGGGTTTAATTCAGGAAAAGACACATCTTTCTCTCCTGGCTGCAGCCATTTCTTCCACCGGTCAGATGAAACGACCGCCTGAGTCAAGATCGCCATGAATTCTGACCGGTTTAGCGTAGTAAAATCTGGTTGGTATTGACCCTCACCCTGTATAGGGTGACGCGCGGCAGAGGTCAATGGCATGGAAAGGGCTTTTTCCTTCATCTCCAACTCTTTCAAAGCCAGGTATTCGGCACTGGTAAATTCTGGACCCACATTTGCGCCGCCCAGACCCGCCAACGGGTAGGCTTCAGCCCGATCGACCCAATCGGTATAGTGACCTTTCACCAGCGATCCAAAGCCTGTTACCAGGTTGCTCAGCTTTTTGGCGACTTCAAAATCAAAAGAAGTGGTGTGCAGATGAGTCCCCACTTGAGCCACAATGAAACCTGGCCAGGCATCCTTGAGACCATGCCCATTGAGTTGATCTCTCAACAGGCTTAAAAACCTTTGAAACCGGTCAAAATCCACCAATCCACCCTGCACCTCTTCGGTGCCTACCTCATAAACCACAAGTGGCAGACCCATCCTCTGCCGCTCTGCTTCAGCATATGCGATCAGTTCCACTGTACGAGACACCACTGCGTCCACCTCGGGTGGCGTGCCTGGAAGAAGCCGGCGGTCGACGGTCGGATCGATGTGCAGAAGCTCGTATCCCGCCTCAAGACAGGCGCTGAGACTCAATTTAACTTCAGCCATCGTTTGTTCGAAAGATAAACCATCCAGGGTATGCCGGTCCTTAAGCCATGGACCGCCGTGGTCAAGACAGGCAACCAACGGTCCATCCCAATGATACTGGCTGGCACACGCTTTTAACGCAACCGAAAAGGAAGACGGGGTCCAAAGGGTATATCCGCCGTCCCGATCGACCTGGTTGAGTGTCGCGGCAAACAACATGGGGCAATGATTCATGGCTGCCACCTTGACCGCCGCTTCCATCACCGCCACCGAATTAGGACATACCGCCAGCAACGTAGTCCACCCACCCGGATCCCCTCCTGCCTGCCTCTCGCTGATAAGAACCTTAATCAACTCAATCAAACGCACAGGATTGCACCCTTTCTGTCACGTGAATAAAACATCTCAAATTCGGGGACTCTCTTCTCGTGGCTGAGAAGTTACACATCGTTTACCAGGGCAAACCACACAGGTCAATTAGGCCAGACGGCCATGGCCATATGGACAGGCTGATCACCATCACCGGATCGGGAAAAATGACCTGCTTCCCATGGTTGGCGCATCTCGTTTCGTCCTTAACGCGCATCCAACCGCTTTTCTGGTAATAAGCCACCCTATGCGGGCTGCAAAGCAGCAGCCCAAAATTAACCTTGAGTTGTCCGGCCATATAACTGGCAGCTTCTTTGAGCAGTACAGCGGCCAATCCTTTTCTTTGATAATCGGGATGGGTCATCACCCCACCCACTCCACCCACCCATAACGGAGAGCCAGCTACCTTAATCTCCCGCTTGAGCAAACCAACCTGGCTGACCACCTGCTGATCGATCTTACCCAGCACACACCAATCCGAACCAGCCCAATCAAACTTTATGGCCTCGGGATCGTTCCCAAAACACACGGCATCCATGGCATTCACATGAGCCTGTTCTTGCGCGTCCAGTTCATTTGCCCGTTTAACCCGGATTTCCATCATCCCTCCATCTATCAATTTTGGTGGCTGCCACGCCTCACACCATCCACCCATCAAATAGGATTAATCGATTGGATGCCAAGCAGCCGGGCAGCATTTTGATAATACACCTTCGCCAGCACATCCACCGGAAGGTACAGCCCATAAATGGCCCAGCGCCCCTGTGGAGGTATTTCGCTACGGCCATAATTGAAATATTCATCATCCGTTTCCAGAAAACGGAAGTAAGTCCGGTATTCATCCAGGTTTGGACCGGCATCTGTGCCAAACAAGATCCGGTCTGCATATTGGACGAAGAATTTACGGGCTGTGTACGGCTGGCGGCCGAGTTCACCGATCCGGGCGCTGATATCGACATTGAAATTAGGACAGTGATCCAGCATTGCCCCAACCCAGTCCAAATTTTCAGCATAACACCCGACATGCGCGCCAATAAAGGTCGTTTGCGGATGTCTTTTAACCACCGCGGCCAGGGCATTTAAAATTGATATAAACGCGGGATATGGAGGGCTCTGAAAGTGCCAATCGGGCCTAAAAGATAATTCTTCCCACCGCTCGTTGGTGGCATTCAGCGGTTCAAAAAAGGCCACCGGATCCGCGATGTGAATGGTTACCGGCAGGTGGAGCTCCCCGGCGGCAGCCCAAATTGGATCGAGGCGGGGATCATCGACTGAGACAAGCGCTTGGTGTTGGTCTCTAACCGACAGGCCAAGGGGTTTCCAAATTTTCAACCCATCCGCGCCCCGCGCAGCCTGTGCTCTAAACCGGCTGGCAGCCCACTCCCCAAAATGGTCGCCCTTCGCTTGCCACGCGCTCCAGTCTACCCCCCCAAACACCTTGAACCGCTCGGGGGCAGCGGACTTAAAAAAATCCAGGTGGGTGTTCAAAATCTCTTCACCCCAACCGCCATCCAGATCAACATAGGTACGCACATTGGCTTCATCTAAAACTGCCAGCAGTTCGCCGATTGGACGGTGCAGCCAATCCCCACCAAACTCAGGTCCCAGGTGATCGTGGGCATCGACTACCGGGAAACGTGGAACCATCACCCGGGTCTGCCTGGTGACCAGCTTGGACTTGGGTTTGAATTCTTCCAACATAATTGACTTTTTTGGCGCCTCTACCATACTCACACCTCTTGCACTTTACGCAGCCCCTTGAAATAACTCATCCCAGGTTTTAAACATCTGGTAAACATTTTCCGGCCGGCTGCCTGCGCTGAACTCACATTGGGCAATCACCCCGCCATCCTGGAATAATGCCTCCTTCACCCGTCTCACCGCCCGATCGACATCCGCCAGCGAACCCTCCGGCAAGATATGCTGGCGGTCCAATTCGCCCCAAAAGGTGATTTTACCTTTGAAGCGCCGCCCGATATCTTCGATATCCATGCAAAAAAGCTGGGAATTGAGCGCATCCAGACCCATTTCAACCAGGTCAGGGATGATATCCGCAATATAGCCGTCCGAGTGCATAAAAATATATTTGCCATGGCTGTGAGCCAGGTCGATGTATTCCTTATAGAGGGGTTTAAAGATACGCCGCCACATAGCCGGCGAGATCAGCAAAGCGCCCTGAGCGCCCCAATCATCCATGAAATTCAGCGCATCTACATCCGTTTCAGCCCAGGCTTCCAGCTCTTTCAGGTAATATTGGTGCAGTCGATTGAGCAGGACTATGACCTCCGCGCTTTGGCTGCCCAGGTCATAATACAGGGCTTCCGAAGAGCGGATAAACTGCAACCTCTCAAACGGCCTCGGACAGCTCCCGCCAAAAACGAAGTGATCGGTACTGCGACAGAATGCATTAACCTGCTCTTTATCGATCGAAAGCAGTTCCTCAGGTGGGCGTACTTTATCCAGATCGTCCCACTTCTCCACAAGTGGCTGCTTGACTTCACCGATCACCCCTTTTTGCCGGTTCTCAAAGATACAACCCCATTCATCCACATACGTGCCAATCCCATACGGGTCGCCTGTGGTAACCGGCAGCTTTTTATAAAAACCAGGTGCGCCGGTAAAGTCGGAAGGAAATTGGGTCTGGATCGCCTTAAGCTCACTTGGATAGTGATCGCTCGCCCAGGGTAAAACCCATAAATCGCGCGGCACGCGGTACGGGGCGCCAAATGCCAATGCCTGCTTGACCAACCCACGGGACGTTATATCTGTCATGCTTTAAATACTCCAAAGTATTCTTCAAAGAACTTCGCGGCGTTCACATTCAGCCCCACGGATTGGGATGATCCAACAACGCCAGGGCGCCAGAGGGTTCGACCGGGTTCCTTATCCAGGTCGATCGTAATTCTCCCCGGTTCAAAGGTGACTATCTCCTGGTTAAAGATCGTCGTCGCGGCCAGAGGATCGTGGAAAGTGATTTTATCCGCCTGGTTAAACCACACCTCAGCAAAATCGAGCACAGGCGTGAGTCGGGGATGATTAAACCGCTGGCGTACTTCAGCCGCCGGCATGGTCACCTTGAGGGTCACATCCAGGCCAATCGAGCGCAGTTTTGGTACGGGCGCCCGGTAGACGATGGCCGAAGCGTGCGGGTCCAGCATGGCATTCCATTCCAGCGGGCCTGCTCCAGGGATGGTGTCGGTAAAAATCCCGCACATCAACACCAGTTCCTGTAATAATCTTGGAATTTCAGGGTCCACAGAAAACAATAGGGCAATATTGGTCAATGGACCGATGGTGAGTAGGGTAATTTCGCCTGGATGGGCGCGGATCGTCCGGCGCAAAAACTCAATGGCCTCACCTTTGGGAAAATCCGTCCGGTGCGGCCAGCGGATTAACGCTCTGGCCTGCTGTGCTTCAGGCTGCCTTTGGGAAACGAGCAGCGGTTCTTCTACACCGGGGTAAATCGGGATATCCTGGCCGGCCACTTTAACCAGGACGCTGGCCAGCTCAGCCCGTTCGACTGCCTGCCCGGTCACAGTAGTAATTCCGAGTAATTCACATCTGGGTTGAGCAAGCAAATAGGCCAGACAGACCGCATCATCGATATCTGAGCCAATATCCGTGTCGAGAAGAAGCTTCATGGTGATATACTCCAAATAAGTGCGGAAAAGGTATGTCGTGACACTTTGATTATAATACGTCTGTCGTATGGCCATCCCAAATTCCTACCAACAACGCCGCGTAATCCATTTTACAACCCTCAGCAATCTGCCATCGATCTTAAAGTATGGCTTGCAGTCCGGTTCGCAATTAACCCGGCTTGGTCTGACCCCACCATCGATGGATTGGGAAACCAACCGGGTCCATCGCGCCCTGACGGCCATACCCATAGAACCGGGCGGAATGGCAAACGACTATATACCGTTGTATTTCTGCAAGCTCTCGCCGATGTTGTTGATGATTCTCAATAATAAAACAATCGATGAGCAGGATATCATCCACCTCGAATTCCCAATCCAGATAATCGAGCAATATCCCTCGATTTTTACCGACGCGGCCATCTTCCCCGGTTCAACACCTACCTTTTATAACAAGTCAATTGCGCTGGAGAACCTCGATTGGCCGGTAATCGACTCCACGGCGTGGCGCATGCCCAATCAAAAGCAGCGCCTGGCGCGCCTGTCTGAACTGCTAATTTTTAGCAAATTGCCGGTGACCAGCGCCCGGCGGATCATAGTCTGGGATAATCGCGTCGCAGAGAGGGTTAAGCAGATGATCCAACAGGCGACATTACCCTCTTTACCCATAGAGGTCGACCCGGATTGTTATTTCATCGATCCGGTTGTACCGGCGCATGGCGCACAAACGCCTGGCGCCCAGGCGCCAGTCCCGGCAGTCTTTGGTCCCGCGCAAATTTTCCAAATTTACTTGCAGATCCTGAACACTATAAAAAAGTCGATTCCAGACAACTCGTCTCAGTGCCATTTCGCGACTCTGGATGATCTCAGACACGCGTTATGGGAAAACCTGGCATGCTTGCCAGAGACCAGTGAACTGGTCGGCCTGGAAACAGATAACCTGGCGCACAAAGAAGATGTAGGCGCACATACCCGCCGGGTGGTGATCGAAGCGACCCAGACCGCGGAATATCATCGGCTGGATGCCCATTACCAGATGATATTGGATGTGGCTGCTTTCTTACACGATATCGGCAAAGGACCCAAAAGCCGGTGGGCCGCCCACGACGGTCGCCAACAAATCGATTTCAACCACCCAGTCCGGGCGCTGCCTATGCTCGAGCGCATTCTGACCCAGGAAGTGGCGCAGGTGCCCTTTGAAGATACGCGCTTGATCTGCCTGCTGGTCGCCTACCATGACATCATCGGTGGTGTCCTGTTCAGCGGCCGGCGCAAAGAAGAGCTGCTCAATATCGTTCACACGCCCCTGGAGCTGGACCTCCTGATGGCCTTAAGCAAAGCCGATGCCATAGCGATCAACCCTGCCTGGGGTGAATCACCCCCGCGTGACCGCTTCAGGGAACAACTCTTAACAGAGTTAAGCAATCAAAATCCTATATAATAGGTGTTAGCTAACTGCTCGTTTTGTGATTACGGCGCCGAATTTGATGGTTTTGCGGGTGCTTCGCATCCGCAAAACCATCAAATTCGGGTCTTTTTCACGAAGCTCTGAACTGTTACTGTGTATCTATCATCAGGGAGACCAAATAATATGACCACCTCTCGCCAGCGGGTTGAAACCGCATTAAACCACCAGCCGCCTGACCGGGTTCCACTCGACCTTGGCGCCAGCGCCGTAACCGGTATGCACGTCAGTTCTGTTTATAAGCTGCGCCAGGCCTTAGGATTAGACCCGCCCGAAACCCAGGTTAAGGTCGTTGAGCCCTACCAGCTTTTAGGCGAAATAAAACCTGACTTGATCGATGCCCTTGGCGTGGATGTCGTGGGCCTGGGCAGCCCCAGGAATATGTTTGGATTCAAAAATGAAGGTTGGAAACCCTGGACCACTTTTGATGGCACACCGGTACTGGTCCCAGACGCCTTTAACATAGAATCGGAACCGGATGGATCGATCCTGATGTATCCGGAGGGTGATCGTTCGGCCCCACCCAGCGGTCACATGCCGGCTGGGGGTTGGTATTTTGACACGATTGTTCGCCAACCGCCCGTCGACGATGAATCCTTAAGCGTCGAGGACAACCTGGAAGAATTTTCACCTATTTCAGATGAAGATCTGGCGCATTACGCCCGTGAAATCAAGCGCTTATATGAAACGGATAAAGCCATCCTGGCCAATTTCGGTGGGACGGCTTTTGGTGATATCGCCCTGGTGCCAGCTCCCTGGTTAAAAAACCCAAAAGGCATTCGCGACATTTCCGAATGGTACATGAGTACCGTCTCCAGGCGCGAGCTGGTTTATAAAATTTTTGAACGGCAGTGTGAAATCGGCCTCGCGAATCTGGAAAAGATTTACCAGGTGGTTGGCAACCGCGTTACCGCCGTCTTCGTAACCGGAACCGATTTCGGCACTCAGCAAGGGCCATTCATCTCACCCCACTCTTATCGCAGTCTATTTATGCCGTTCCACAAACAGGTCAACCAATGGATCCATGCCCATACGAGCTGGAAAACGTTCATCCATTCCTGTGGTTCTGTACGAGCCTTAATCCCCGATTTTATCGATGCGGGTTTTGATATCCTTAACCCGGTGCAGATTACCGCTGCCGCCATGGACCGGTCTGAGCTTAAACAGGCCTTTGGATCGGCACTCACCTTCTGGGGCGGCGGCATCGATACCCAACACACCTTGCCGAACGGCACACCCGCTGAGATTCGTGAGGAAGTCCAAAATAGTATGCGGATTTTGGGCAAAGCCGGTGGGTTTGTGTTTAACCCGGTGCATAACGTCCAGCCGCGGGTGCCTGTCGAAAACCTGGTGGCATTATTTCGCGCTGTATCCGACTATCGCCAGTGAGGACAAAAATGGATCCATCTGGAACCGTAAACATCGCCCTGGCCGGATTATCCGGTTACGGCGAGTTTTACCTGAATTGGTTATTAAACCCATCCCCTGAAGACAAGTTCCGCTTTATCGCTGGTATCGATCCTTATGCAGAGCGCAGTTCGCGCCTGGACGAGCTAAAACAGGCCGGTATTCCGATCTTTGCCAGCCTCGCCGATTTTTATCAGCAAGGCCGAGCCGACCTGACCATCCTCTCCGTTCCAATCCAGCAGCATGCGCCGCTTACCTGCCTGGCCCTGGCGCAAGGATCCAACGTCCTGTGCGAAAAGCCCCTGGCGGGCGCGTTGGAAGACGCCAACGTCATGCTGGCGGCGGAACACGCCTCGGGAAAATTTGTCGCTATTGGCTACCAGTGGTCCTTCTCGGATGCAATCCTGGACCTAAAACAGGATATCCTGTCCGGGCGCTTTGGCCGGCCGCTTCAATTTAAGACCCTGGTATTATGGCCACGGCATCGGCATTATTTCCAGCGCAACCAATGGGCGGGGCGGATTAAGACCGAAGATGGCGCCTGGGTGCTCGACAGCCCGGTGAACAACGCCACCGCGCATTATCTGCACAATATGTTATTCCTTTTGGGGCCCACCCTTCAAAGCAGCGCTCAACCGCTTAGCCTGGAAGCCGAGTTGTACCGTGCCAACCCGATTGAAAACTATGATACGGCTGCTTTAAAGATTGGAACCGAGTCAGGCGCGAAGATATTGTTTATCACCGCTCATCCGGTCTCCGAGGAAATTGGCCCCTTAATCAGCCTCGAATTTGAAAATGGCATGGTGGAATACCCATTTGGAGAGAATGAATTTCAGGCACGTTTACACGACGGCACGACCATCCGTTATGGCTCACCAGACACAACCCACGTCAATAAGTTATGGCATTCGGTTGATGCAGTTCGCACTGGCAGACCCCTGGCATGCGGGATCGAAACGGCCCTGCCACACCTGGCCTGCGTGGCAGCCGCGCAGCAGGCGCCGATCCACCCGTTTTCTGACCGGCTTATAAAAATTCGGAATGAGAGCGGTGACCCGTTGACCTGGGTAGAAGGGTTGGCCGAGACCCTGATGGAATGTTACCAGGGCTGGCAAATGCCTTCAGAAACCCGCGCAAACTGGACAGCTCCCGCCATCAGGATTAGAATTAATGAATAAAATACCAGGCGCAAGCATTACCTACCCCAGATAACATTCTACAAATTTTTTTCACCCCAGTTAATGATCGTATAATCCTAATCATAATGTCAACTCATTTGAGGTTTAGATTGTTCACATGCATGTGTATAAGGCGGGGTTAACCACCACCGCCTCGTCATAAATTTCAAGAACGGTCGACTGGCGATATGGTGGTGTAGCCCCGCTGTAACAGCGTTGAGCTGCAACCTTTTCAATTTAGCCTGTTGGCCGTTTTAAATTTAAGGTCGAGATGTCTATGATAGGAACTCATTTAATTCAATATCGCCTCACCACCCAACGTGCAGGCAACCTGGCATCTACGGTGGGTAATACCCCTTTACTGGCGTTGAATCGCCTTACCCAGGGATTATCGCCAAAGGTCCAATTGCTGGCAAAAGCGGAATGGTTCAACCCGGGTGGGTCGATCAAGGATCGCCCGGCTTTAAATATCATCACTACCGCACTGGCTCAAAGCCAGCTTGGCGATGGAAAACGCCTGCTCGATTCTACCTCGGGGAACATGGGAATCGCTTATGCCACATTTGGGGCGGCCATGGGCATTCCGGTGACCCTGGCGATCCCGGGCAACGCCAGCCCTGAACGCATGAGCATCCTGCGCGCACTCGGCGCTGAACTGGTGATTACCGACCCGCTTGAAGGCTCGGATGGCGCTTTAAGGGTAGCGAGGCAGATGGCGGCCGAAGGGCCCGAGAAATACTTTTATGCCAACCAGTACGATAACCCCGCCAATTGGCAGGCGCACTACCTGACCACGGGCCCAGAAATTGTCGAACAGACCGCCGGGAAGATCACCCACCTGGTGGCTGGCCTGGGCACATCGGGCACCTTGACCGGCGCCGGTCGTTATCTGCGCGATTATCATTCCGCCATCCAGCTCATCGCCGTCCAACCCAATTCCTCATTCCATGGTCTGGAAGGGCTCAAACATATGGATTCAGCCATCCAGCCCAAGATATACGACCCTGATTTAGCCAACCGGACCGTTGAGGTGGCGACCGAAGATGCCTATCAAATGGCCCGCCGCCTGGCAAGGGAAGAGGGCCTGTTTGTGGGGATTTCATCCGCCGCGGCCGCGCACGCCGCCCTGCAGGTGGCCTCTGAATTGGATCAAGGGGTTGTGGTGGCCATCTTCCCTGATGCCGGATATAAATATGTCAATGAAAAATTTTGGGAGGAAACCCGGTGAACCTTTCGATCGCACCTGATCTGCTCAAACAGATCCATCACCATGGCGAAACAGCATACCCTGAAGAAGGCGCGGGCTTTCTACTTGGCTCTGAAGGCAACCCACGCCAGGTCAGCTCGATCTTGACCCTGGAAAATAGCCGCCAGGGTGAGGCTCGCCGCAACCGCTACCTGATTACCCCCCAGGATTACCTCTATGCGGAAAATGAAGCGGACAAGTCTGGTTTAACCTTGTTGGGTGTTTTCCACTCCCACCCCGACCACCCCAACCAGCCCTCCGATTATGACCGGGATTGGGCCCAACCCTGGTTTTCTTATATCATCACCCGCATTGATGCCGGGAAGGCCGATGAAAGCCGGTCATGGCGGTTGGATGAAGATCGCGGCCGGTTTATCGAAGAAACGATCGTTACTGTGTTAAATACCCGAATATGAGGTGTTTGCGGGTGCTTCGCACCCGCAAACACCTCATATTCGGTAACTTATTTCTCGCGACTGAGTCTCAAAAACGATCTTATACTATTTTTGGAGGTTAGCATGTCCACATTACGCATTCCAACGCCCTTACGCCCTTATGCCAATGGTCAAAGTGAAATTACCGTCCAGGGGCAAACCGTCGGCGAGGCTCTATCCATCTTAACCGACCGCTATACCGGTCTGCGCCCTCATCTCTACACGACTGATGGCCAGTTGCGCGCGTTCGTCAACCTGTTTCTGAATGATGAAGATATCCGCCAGCTGCAAGGCCTGGATACGCCAATCAAAGAAACCGATCGATTGATCTTAATCCCCAGTATTGCGGGAGGGTTAGGTTAAGGTCCTTATGTTAAATACCATCTCTTTATCGCGACACGAGATTTTACGCTATTCGCGCCACCTGCTGATCCCCGAAGTGGGCCTCGAAGGCCAGCGCAAATTAAAAGCGGCTTCGGTCCTGGTGATCGGCACAGGTGGCCTGGGGTCCCCCGTCGCCATGTACCTGGCTGCTGCCGGAGTCGGCCGGATCGGTCTGGTGGATTATGACGTGGTGGATGAATCCAATCTGCAGCGCCAGGTGATCCACGGTACGCGGGGGGTTGGCAACCTCAAGGTGGATTCCGCCAAAGCTCGCCTGGAAGACTTAAATCCCGAGATCCAGGTCGACACCTACAATGAGCCCTTTACTTCAGAAAACGCATTCCGCATCGCCCAGGATTACGACATCTTGATCGATGGCACGGATAATTTCCCCACGCGCTACCTGGTGAATGATGTGTGTGTCTTAACCGGCAAACCGAATGTGTATGGATCAATCTACCGGTTTGAAGGCCAGGTCAGTGTGTTTGACGCGCGCAGCGGGCCATGTTATCGCTGCCTCTTTCCGGAACCTCCCCCGCCGGGGATGGTCCCATCTTGCGCCGAGGGAGGGGTATTGGGCGTCCTGCCGGGGACAGTGGGGACATTCCAGGCGACCGAGGCTTTGAAATTAATCCTGGGTATTGGCACACCCCTCAAGGGGAAACTTATGCTGTACGATGCCCTGGATATGTCGTTTACCTTCGTCAATTTGAAGAAAAATCCGAAGTGCAAAATCTGCTCACCCAATCCTGAAGTGACCCACCTGATCGATTACGAAGCCTTTTGCGGCGTTCCAGGTCACGATCACGATGAGGGCTCAGCCGGTAAAGAATGGGATATTGAGCCATTAGCCCTGGCCGAATTGTTGAACAAAAACCAGCCGGTCCACCTGATCGACGTGCGCGAACCGCACGAACTGGAGATTTCCAGCATCCCGGGCGCCACACTCATCCCCCTGGGCCAACTGGCTTCACGCCTTTCCGAGCTGGACAGCGCTGAGGAGATCGTGCTGTTTTGCAAGGCGGGAACTCGTTCGGCGCGCGCGCTTGAGCTGTTGGTCAGCGCCGGCTTCCGCAAGGTAAAGAACCTGCGCGGTGGAATTAATGCCTGGGCGGAGGACGTCAATCCAGATTTGCCCATTTATTAGCAAGTTTTTGTTTGGAAACCCCTGAAAAGTTGCATCAAACCGGTGTTAGTGAGTTTTACACTATGGGATTACTTATCTAACATTGGGTATCAAGAAAAATTTCGAAATCTCACTGCTCGATGTTTAGCTGAATTTTGGGCTGGTTCGTGTCTTCAATAAATTTCTCGAGCTGTTTTCGGTAGGTCTCGAAGGCTTCTCGGCCCTTGTCTGTGATCCTGCAGAGAGTCCAAGGAACTTTCCCTCGGTAGGTCTTCTCAATACTAATGTAACCTCCCTTTTCTAACTTTGAGAGATGGATCGTCAGGTTACCCTTTGTGAGTCCAGTTTCCCGTTGAAGGTAGAGAAAGTCAGCGCTATTGACGGCGACAAGGATCGCCAGGATTACGCTACGTGATGGCTCATGAACCAGCCGATCTACTCCGGTGAGAGATGGTAAACGAGTATCCATTGATTTATTTAGTGGGTGCAGGGTTTTGATGCATGTATACCAAACGTGTCTGGAACCCTAAGAATAAAAGGATCAAGCCAATTAATCCGATTAGAATCGCTGTGCCATCCCAGTAACCGAACCCAAGGAATGCCAAGGTAACCCCAACGATTAAACTGAAAAAAGCCAGGAAATAAAATCGCCGCAAAGCAGTCAGGTAGCCAGTCCAAGTAAAGGCAAAGGCAAACACCAATCCGGCAAGACCACAAGACCAAAGCAAAGCTTGTTTTCCCAAAAAAGTAAGATAAAAATTCGACCCTAAAAAGAAGATAGTCAAAGCAACAGCTATAACAACAGATCGTTTATCCTCCAGGCCGCTAAAAGGGGTTACATATCCGGTTTGTATATAGGTTGAACGTTCTTTGATCCTCTGGATTATTAGCCTGAGCCCAAATGAAACTACCAGCCCAACAGTTAAAACAATAAGTAGGCCCCACCTCCCTATTGTAAAGACTACCTGAAAGACTACCTGCCAATTCCAAAAAAAGGGTGCCCCAAGAAGACATAGCAGGCCAGAGCTGATTTCTGCTAACCCGTCTATGAACCAGTACTGAATGGCGCGCTGCTTGACCTTTTTAATGTTTTTATCCATAAGATGATCCCTCCCGTCCAAAGTCTACAACGTAGACCAGTCTGTAATAAATATACAACCAATCCTATAGGTTGTCAAGGATGATTTTAAATGATCATTCCCATCATCATATGGAACGGCTCATTATTAACGTATCGCTCCAAAATTGAGTTAATCATTGCAGGTAAGAATAAATTTGGGAACTTGCTTGGTAATCAAACAATGGTTTCAATTTTGCAATAATATCCTGACTTATCAAGAATCAGTGAAATATTGGGGGTCCAGTTTGACAAAAAGATAGCCCTTCTCTATAATGCAAGGGATCAAATAAATATTTGCCTGGTCGAATAGCGTTTAGCCTGAGGAGAATATGACAGCAGCCAGTGAAACAACCCCACCCGCGCCTGAGTCCCAGAAACACTTCGTCATCCACCCACGCGACTGCCGTTCGATCCTTTGTGAAACGATTTCTGAGAAATTACCTGCCTGGCGCCAGCGAATCAGCAAGCTGCTTAAAAACAACGGGGATTGCAAAGTAAGCGAAGTCACCGTCGAACAAATATACGGCGGGATTCGGGGAGTCTATACGCATGTCAGCGACATCTCCTTTGTCGACCCGCCGCACGGCATTCGCATCCGGGGGTACACCATCCCTGAGCTGCTTTCCAAATTACCCGCAGACAAAGAAAATGGCATTCCAATCCTGGGCGGTCTTTATTATCTCCTCCTCGTCGACGGGTTACCTACTTTAGAAGATGCCATGATGGTTGAAGATGTGTGGAAAAGCCGCAGCCAGGTACCGGGCTACGTATTATATGTGTTGGGGGCCCTCCCCGCTGCGACGCATCCCATGGTGATGCTCTCGACGGCAATTTTAGCCATGCAGAAGGATTCTCTCTTCAGCCAAATGAGCCCATCGAAAGACCAAAATCACTCACCACCGAAATGCTGGAAGAGATTGTGTGCCATTCGTGACCGGCTAATAATCAAAATACGGGATGCCGCTAAATATGAAGCCACATCCCGTATTTTATTTAACTTTAGCGGATTAAGTCAGTCGAAGCGGACTTCGTGGCCTGTCTTAGCGGATTCATAGAGTGCATCGATGACTTTCAACAACGCCACGCCTTGGTCTCCGGTGGATTCCGGGGGCGTTCCATCCCGCAAGCATTGGACAAAGTGAGCCGTGGCCAGTTCGTGACCGCCACCACGGGTCACAATGGACGGACGCACGTTGATCGGGACGCCGCCGTCTTCTGTGAAAAAGCTGATCGTTTCCCGGTCGGCATAATTGGGCACGTACAGCTCGCTGCCCCCTTCACTGCCGTACAGGGTGACAAAGTAATCGTCCCGCCCGGCCTTGGTATGTGAAGCCCAACTGGTTTCGATCGACAGGGAAGCCCCATTTTCAAAACGGACAAACCCGGCAGCCAGATCTTCAACGTCGTATATGACATCGCCCCGCGGTTTTCCCCACGATTTCTTGCCCTGGGGGCCAAATTTGGCGTAAGTGCTGCCGCTGACTGAAGTCACCTTGGGATAACCCATCAACCACAGGGTCAGATCGAGCACGTGCACGCCCAGGTCGATCAATGGACCCCCACCGGCTTGTTCTTTACGTGTGAACCAGGACCCGGCCCCGGGAATACCGGTGTTACGCAGCCAGCCGGCCTTGGCGAAATAAACCTGCCCAAATTTTCCTTCATCGCTAAGCGCTCTTAACCAGCGCGCGTCCTCGCGGAAACGGTAGTTAAAACAAACCATCAAAGTTTTGCCTGCTTTTTTAGCGGCATCCACCATACTCTGTGCTTCCACGGCCGTACGCGCCAGCGGTTTTTCGCATAAAACGTGTTTGCCAGCCTGGAATGCGGCGATAGAAATAGGCGCGTGCAGATGGTTAGGTAAGGTCACGCTGACGGCTTCGAGGTCTGGTAAAGCCAGCATCTCAATGACATCCGTAAACTGCTGTTCAGGGCTAATCCCTAATTTTTCAGATTGTTCCTTCAGCCGTTTCGGATCAGCATCACACACTGCGATCAGTTCTGCATCCGGATTGGCCTGATAACCATGCGCATGCGCCATTCCAACGCCCAGGCCGATCACGCCCACTTTGATTTTGCTGCTCATATCGTTCTCCTGATTTCAAGAATTTTGGGTTTCGTTAATCTATAGCCGGATTCTTCCCATACACGCAATCAAGGGTATCGGAAGAATCTTGACGTGGGTCCTATTATAACCAATCCTATCTATCTTAGTCCGATGGGATTGGCTGTTGGAACACACGAATCCAACCACCATCAAAATTAAGGGATTTACCATGAGAACAGCTAATTCCCATTGAGGCAAAATCAATTCGAAACGGATGTGGTATGATCAAAAAAAGGAGGCATGATGAACACCACCAACCCACCCCGCTGGGACCTTAGCAATGTTTATCCCGGCCTGGATTCTGACCAATTTAAAATGGACAGCATCGGCTTATCAAAACAAACCGATGAGATCGAGACCTTCTTTTCGACCCAGATCCGGCCAGCCACCCCGGTCAATGACCTGATTCAGTTAAACCACCTGGTATGCGGTGCGGTCGATCGGTTAAACCAGGCCTTTTGCCTATCGTTAACCCTAAACGCTTACATTCAATCTTTTGTGACCACCGATTCATATAATACACAGGCGCTTCGCCTTCTCTCAACATACGAACAAACTCGCGTCCGCCTGGATAAACAGTGGATAAACTTTCAAAGGTGGATTGGATCTCTGGCGCCAGTTTTACCTGCGCTTCTGGCCCAACCGGGCATTGCTCACGATCACGCCTACTTCTTAACCAAAACGGCCAGGCAAAGCCAATATTTGATGAGCCAGGCTGAAGAAGAGTTAGCCGCTGAACTCAACCTGAGCGGCGCCAATGCCTGGAACAAACTGCAAGGTAACTTCACATCACAACTTAATGTGGATTTTGAGCTATATGGCGAATTGAAGAAAATGCCCATGCCTGAGCTGATTAACTTGCACGGACACCCGGATGAAGCTGTGCGTCACAGGGCTTACCTGGCCGAGATGGATGTCTGGGAAAAAACACGCGAGCCCCTCGCGGCTGCTTTGAACGGGATAAAAGGCACTGTGAACACCCTTAACCTGCACAGGGGCCGGCCAGACGCCTTGCATAGTGCCCTGGATGAAGCCCACATCGATCGGGATACTCTAGACGCCATGTTGGCCGCCATGCAGGCTTCTCTCCCTGCCTTCAGGCGTTATTTCAAGTCCAAAGCAGCCCGCAACGGTAAAACCACGCTGGACTGGTGGGATTTATTCGCGCCAAGCGGTAGGACCGACCGGGTTTACCGTTTTGATGAAGCCCGCGGTATCATTCTGGAAAACTTCAACCATTTTTCCCCTGACCTGTCCAGTTTTGCCCGGTATGCCTTCGATCATGCCTGGATTGACGCCGAACAACGCCCAGGAAAACAAGGCGGCGCTTTCTGCATGGATGTGCCCGGCGTGGGTGAATCCCGCATCCTGTGCAACTTTGACGGCTCGCTCGATCAGGTTTCCACCATTGCCCATGAGTTGGGCCACGGCTATCACAACCACTGCATGGTTAAAGCGGGTAAGACCGAGGCGCAAAAGTTCATCCCTATGACCCTTGCAGAAACTGCCTCGATCATGTGTGAGACAATCTTGAGTGAGGCCGCTCTTGGGGAGACCACAGATCCACAGGAAAGACTGGCCATTCTCGAAACCCAATTGATCGGCGATTCTCAGGTCATTGTGGATATCTACTCACGCTATTTGTTTGAAACGGAGGTATTTGAGCGCCGTCGTCAGGCAGAGCTTTCAGCAGATGAATTTTGCGAGATCATGGAACGCGCGCAAAAAACTGCATATGGGGATGGGTTAAATCCGGCACATCTCCACAAGTATATGTGGACATGGAAATCCCATTATTACAATGCCGATTTATCCTTCTATAATTTCCCTTATGCTTTCGGCCTGCTTTTCGCTACCGGGCTGTATTCCATTTACCAGCAGCGTCGCGCGAGCTTTATCCCTGACTACATTGACCTGCTCGCTACGACCGGAGAGGCCCCGCCAGTCGATCTGGCAGCCCGGTTTGGGATCGATATTCACAAACAGTCTTTCTGGGAAGACAGCCTGGCCATTATTGGCCGGCGAATCGATCGCTATTGCGCGATCTGATCGCCTTTATGAGATCTGATCGCTTTACAGCGATCTAAAGAGAGGTATTAATGCGACCCAATCACCTGCGCGAAATTCTTAAACAGGGGAAACTGGCATTCGGCAGCATGATCCAGGAATTCAAGTCCCCCGCTGTGGCGTATCTGTTTGCCAACGCGGGTTTCGATTTCGTCTTTATCGACATGGAACATGGACCCTTTGATATTGAATCGACCTCGGATCTGGTTAAATCTATCCGGCAGCAGGGGCTGACCTGCCTGGTGCGCGTGCCAGACGGGCAGTATCACCTGATCGCGCGCGTATTGGATAGCGGCGCAGAAGGGATCATGGTGCCGCGCGTCGAAACCCGCCAGGAAGTGGAATACATCGTCAATTGTGTCAAATATCCCCCCATGGGCAAACGTGGACTGTCGGTTCCCAAAGGCCACAACGACTACCGGCGAGCCGATCCGTTTGAGTTTACCCGCCAGGCCAACCGGGAGAACCTGGTGATCTTGCAGATTGAACGCCCACAAGCCGTCGAATCCATCGATGACCTGTTGTCTGTGCCTGGAGTCGATGTAGCGTTGATCGGGCCAAACGATCTGGCACTTTCATTGGGTGTACCCAACGATCACCAGAACCCAATTCTAAAATCCGCGGTCGAAGAAGTGATCATCAGCGCCAGGCGCCACCAGGTTTTTTCAGGCGCGCATGCCTCACAGGCTGCGTTGGTGGAGTGGGCCCAGCAGGGAATGCAAATGCTGGTCTACTCGAATGACCTCGACTTCCTGGCCCGCGCCAGCGCCCAGGAATTGGCTTCATTGCGCCAATTAACCCAAACAACTCAATAGTAATTTTGTAACTGCTCAGATCTCTGTGAAAAAGACCCGGATTGGAGGCGTTTGTGTGTGCGAGCACACACAAACGCCTCCAATCCAGCAATTATCTTCGCATGACTGAGCAATTTAGTAATTTTACGCTTAACGCGATACCCGGCCAGAAGCATCCCCGGCAATCAACTTCTCGACCTCATCCGCGCTCACCGCGTTGAAATCACCCACGATACTATGCTTAAGGCAGGAAGCCCCAATTGCAAATTCCAGGGCGTATCGCGGATCGGCAGGCACTTTGCGCAAGGCATAGATAAGACCACCCGAGAAGGCGTCCCCTCCCCCTACGCGATCGATGATCGGGCTGATGTCGTACATCCGCCCGGTATAGAAATGACCATTCTGCCAGAGGACGCCCGACCAGGTGTTGTGACTGGCCGAGATCGATCCGCGCAGGGTAAATGCGATAGTTTTTAGATTAGGGAAACGTTCCACCACCCGTTCGGCCACATTACGATATTGTTCAGCTTCCACTTTCCCTGAAGTGACATCCACTTCGGGGGCTTTAATCCCAAAGACTTTTTCGGCGTCTTCTTCATTGCAAATGGCCACATCACACAGGCTGACCATCGCTGGCATCACCTCGGATGGTTTTTTACCCCATTTCCACAAATTTTTGCGGTAATTAAAATCACTCGACACCGTCAGACCGGCAGCATGCGCTTTTTGAACGGCTTCAAGGCAGGCATCCGCAGCGCCGCTGGACACAGCCGGGGTAATTCCGGTCCAGTGGAACCAATCCGCATCCGCGAAAATCGGTTCCCAGTTGATCATCCCAGGTTGGATGCTGGCCAGGCTTGAACCAGCCCGGTCGTAGATCACCTTGCTGCCGCGCTGGGCTGCCCCCGATTCAATGAAATACAACCCCAGACGCTCCCCACCGCGCACAATACCGCGGGTATCCACCCCATACTGGCGAATATAGGCCTCACACGCATCACCAAGGTCATTATCTGGCAAGCAGGTCACAAAAGAAGCTGGCACATGGTAATTAGCCAATGAAACGGCAACGTTGGCTTCACCCCCGCCGTAAATCACATCAAATGAATGCGCCTGGCGTAAGCGTATAAAATTGGGGGGTTCCAAACGCATCATAATTTCCCCAAAAGTAACGACCTTATTCTTCATCAATTTTTCCTTTCGCCAACGGGATCTTCATCCCACCCCTGCCCCTCGAATGGGCGGGGAGCTTACCTGAGATTTGAGGTTTGTGTGGCCGAACGGCCACACAAACCTCAAATCTCAGGTTCTTTCCTACCATCATGGAAGGAGGGTTAGGGGGATTGGAATTACGACTTTGCTAAAACGGAAACCTTCGGTTTTATGATCCAATTTTGAGCGCTTCCAGTTTTTGAGCTTCAGGTAAATTTTTATAGAGCTCATCCAATGGATAACAGCCTGAAATCATGCCATTGCGTGGTGCGGTGGTGCAGTCACTAAAACTGCGACAGAACAACTTACGTTGTAACCCACGCCCTGCCAGCACATCTGCCGGGAGGGAGGGATAGGCCAGGACCATCCGGCCAAGCCCGATCGAATCGACCAGCCCCTGCCGGACTGCCGCCTGAGCCACAAAGGGCAGCCATTCCTGAAGATAAGTATAGGCTGAGCCAACCAGGAACGACTCCGGCGCGTGCGCTTTCAGTTGGGCCGTAACCTGAATCTGGCGGTGAACCCCGATCAACGGGTCTTCCGGCGGTTGGTAGCCGTCCGATGGGGGGAAAATTGCCGGGCGCTGGATGTGTGGATTGGTATACGGACTCCCACCGGTGATACAAATCAAATGAACATTCAATGATGCGAGGAGATCCAAAAATGCCATGGGCTCCGTCAGGTCAATCCCGAGGCCGGCGCCATCGCCCCCAAAAGCGTAGGGATAACGACCGGCGGGCCAATCGCCCCAGTCTGGCTCACCGACCCCATCACCGCCGGGGTGAAACGGCATAAAATCAAATGCGCTCAACCGGACCCCAATTTTCAAGCCAGGCACTGCCTGGCGAATCCCCGCCACCACACTGCGCACGAAAAGCGTCCGGTTTTCAAAACTGCCCCCATAACGCCCGGGACGCTCTACCGCGCTGAGCAGTTCGTGCAGCAGGTAACCATGGCAGTGTTTGATATCGACAAAATCAAAACCGGCCTGTTGGGCCAGTCCCGCGGCCTTAATAAAATCCACCACCAGGTCGTCCAGCTCATTATCCGTGAAGACAGCCTGGCTTTTTTGTGGCAGTCCAACGCGGGAATTGAGGAAGGGGTGGTCAAAACCCAGGCGCGGTTCAGGCCGTTTTTTTTCATTCGGCCTGGAATAGCGGCCTGAATGAGTCAGTTGCAGCCCAATCACCAGCCCATCCACCGAACCATGCGCTGCCATATGGC
>DAIQPZ010000216.1:0-4247 GCA_036787065.1 Anaerolineaceae bacterium | reverse complement strand
GCACCCGCAAACATTTCAAATTCGGTAACTTTCTTTAAAATAGCTGAGTAGTTACATTGATTCGATATTCAATCACGATAGGAGGTTTACACAATGAGCAATCAGTCTACAGTGAAGGTGATGGTCGGCACACGGAAAGGTGGGTTCATCTTCTCCAGTGACCGGGACCGTAAAAAATGGGCGGTCAGTGACACATTGTTCAAGGGCTGGAACATGATGCACATGCAAATCGACCCACGCGATAGGCGGCTGCATGCCTCCGTTGACCATTTCGTTTACGGCCCAACCACGCACTACTCGGATGACCTGGGTCAGAGCTGGACGCAAGCCGCGGTTAATCCGGTTTTTTCCAGACCCTCAAAGTCCGGACGTCCAGCCGGGACACCCGAAGAGGCTTTTTCGGGCAAACCTATACCAGACATTCCGGAAGCGGTATTAAAAGTTTGGAATATCACCCCTGGGCGGCTCGAAGAGCCTGGCGTGCTGTACGCCGGCATCCAACCCGCTGCCTTGTTCAAATCGGCAGATCGAGGTGAAACCTGGTCGCTCGTCGAGAGCTTGTACGATCACCCGCAGCGCGGCAAATGGAACCCCGGCGCGGGCGGGCTGTGCCTGCACACCATCGTTCTCGACCCGCGTGATAAAAATCGGATGTTTATCGCTGTCTCAGCGGCGGGAGTTTACCGCACGGACGATGGCGGGCAGACCTGGCAGCCGCGCAATAAAAACGTTCGGGCAGACTTTATGGGTGAGGCGCATTTCCCAGAATTTGGCCAATGCATCCACAAACTGGACATGAACCCCACCCAGCCAGAAGTGCTCTACCAGCAAAATCACTGCGGCGTCTACCGCAGCGACAACGGCGGTGATGATTGGATCGATATTGGCGAAAATAAACTCCCCGCTCGTTTTGGTTTTCCCATCGCCGTCCATCCACACGACCCGAAGACAGTCTATATCGTCCTCGAAGAGAGCGATGAATTCAGGATGAGCGTTGACGGTCAGTTTTCTGTATGGCGCAGCCGGGATGCGGGTGAAAGCTGGGAGCGCAAGTCTGAAGGGCTGCCCAAGAACGCGCACTTGGTGGTGCTGCGCGAAGCACTCGCGACCGATACCCTCGACCAGGCAGGGATCTACGCTGGTACCGATACCGGCCACCTTTTCTACAGTCGGGATGAGGGCGATACCTGGGAAATCCTTGCCGATTTCCTCCCACCGATCCTGTCGGTTGAAACCGCGGTGATATAGGGCTCGCTGCTTGCCGGCGTTGACCTCACCCGGCGCTGCAGCCGCGCCACCCTCCCCTGAAGGGGAGGGAACCAGAGTCTGCTCCCTTCCCTTCAGGGAAGGGCCGGGGGTTAGGTAAACCTCAGCCTGAAGTCCATTAATTCTCCCGGCTAAGGGTTTATCTATTCCAGCTTCCCTTCATTGACAAAGTGGGTCAGTTCTTCGGCGCTCAGGTTGTTGATCCCAAGCTTGTCGATTGTGCGCCCGCGGCGCCAGTAATCCGTGCGGTGGACGATGCAGGCCAGGCGGATGATCGAGTCCATGCCATTGACCGACACGCCATAACGTTGGCCGAGCGAGGCAATTGGCACCAGGCTCATGGGCACGTCCTCAAAGATGTAGCGGTGGTTGAGGGTGGGGGGGGCCTTGATGCCATAGTAACCCGGTTGGTTGTGGATGGCTTCGTGCAGGTCTTCGCCGGTGGTGTCGTAGGCCAACTTGAGCCATTCCAGCGCGGTGCGCGCGCGGATGCCCAGAGATGACGCCACGGTCACTCGCTCGCGGTCGAGGGCTTCGAGCACACGCGCCACGGATGGGCTGACCCCATCGATGTAAAACTGGTAGTCACCGTGGGTCGATTCGATCCAGCCTGCGTTGAGCAGGGTCAGGGCAGGGTGAAAAATGGCGCCCATGTTGTTCAGCCCGGTTTGGAGCACGTTACCCCCGTCGATGAACTGCGGGTAGGCTTCGTGGATCAGGTCAAGCACTGCCCGGGTGCGCGTAGCCGGTAGAGCGGCCAACGGAACGGCCTCTTTAACGCGGAAGATGTGTGCCTGGGCCGGGCCGTCCGAACGCGCGGCATAGATAAAAGTTTCAGCCTCGGCAATGGTCACGTCGGCCTTGCAGCCCTGGTTGCGCAGCACCATGGCCAGTTCGATCGCCCCGCAGGTGCGGCCGGGGTGCAGCACCACGACCTGCCCGTCGTGCAGGTGGCAGGCCAGTCCTTTGGCGATCTCGGCGTGTGCGGAGGATGGCACCACCACCATGATCATATCCGCGTCAGCCACGGCTTCGGCCAGGTTTGAAGTGACCAGGTGCAGCCGGCTGAAACCGCTGGGCGCACCGCCGGTGTAACCCTCCAGGTCGATCCCGCCCAGCTCGCGTATGGCGGCGACATGCTCAGGGGTGCGGTTGTACAGGGTGGTCTGAAAACCAAGCAGACCCAGGTGGGCCGCCATAGCTTTTCCCCCGTGCCCGGCGCCAATCACAGTGAATTTTAAAGTTTTGGCCATCATGCTATCCTTCCGGGAATTCTTTGATTGTTCCAAATTGCGATCCCCTAATTTGAGGTGTTTGCACTTACCAAGTAGGCGAAACCACGCCTCAAATTCGGATATTTTCGGGTTCTTTGAGAATTGCCGTGGAAGGGGCAGGCCTTGTGCCTACCCGTGGCGGTATACCACAGTAACTCCTGAAGAGCCTATTTTCATGTAGGTTTGAGCAGTTATAATTCATGGTACCATAAAAGTTTGGAAACCTGTCATCATTTCAGTTATATAAACGTAGGGGTCAGGCACGTGAATATGGAACGCGCCGCAGTGATGAAGAGACTTTATTTTTCGGTCTACAAGGAATTGCCCGACCGCGAGCGTTACCGGCTGCAGATCACATCCATCTAGCGAGGGGAGAAATGATTTGTTGTAACTGCTCAGACCCGTGTGAAAAAGACCCGAATTTTGAGTGTTTGCGGGTGCTCCGCACCCGCAAACACTCAAAATTCGGCA
The DNA here is from genome assembly GCA_036787065.1 of Anaerolineaceae bacterium. GTDB lineage: Bacteria > Chloroflexota > Anaerolineae > Anaerolineales > Anaerolineaceae > JAJYIW01. The sequence continues at coordinate 1,236 of DAIQPZ010000216.1, read as the reverse complement.
ACTTTCTTACCATGGCTGAGCAGTTACGATTTGTTATAAGATTGCCAGTAAATCGGCAGGCTGTAGTACGGGCAGTGGTGAGGGTTGGAAATCTTTAATGTTTCGGCTCACCAGATAGGCTGCTTTTATTTGGACAGCAGCCATAACCTGTATGGCATCTTCAAAATCGCGATAAGGAAGATTTAGGGATTGCTCAATCGTAGACTGATCGACCGCGGCAATCCGCAGGAATTGCAAAAGACGGGTTATGATCACCCGTGCCTGGTCCGCTGACTTGTCTTTAGCAATTAAATAATATAGAGTGGTAACCGAATGGGCCGCAATCCATCCCTTTATTCGACCTGTCTCGGCATAAGCCAATAGACTCGCAGAGGCTTGATAAAATGGCTGGCGCTCTTGCAAAACATCGAGCAAGATATTCAGATCAAACAAGACGCGCACCTCACCGCCCATATTTTTCTTCCAGGTGCTTTTTATAATCATCCACAGAGGTAGCTTTAGTCATCACACCGCTCAATTCGCGGACATTCGGCGCACTGTCCAGAGGTTCTGACTCAACAGGAATACGATCCAGGTAGGCGGAGATCAGTTGCGTGAGGGTTGTGTTATGACGGCTGGCATAAAGTTTGGCTTTTTCAAGCAAGCGGCGGGGCACGCGTACAGTCAACTTGGTATCCATCGGTAAAACTCCTTGTGCCGTATAGCTTATCACTTATATGTACGGCAGTCAAGCTGGCTGGTTAATCTATGACCGAATATTAAGGTCATTTGTTACTGCTCAAGCACCCATGAGCAGTAACAAATGAATTAGTAAAGCAAAAACAATCTAAAGAGCTCAATTACTCTGAAGGAAAGCGGATAATCGCACCGCCTCGGATACAGGTTGGCCAGTGCCATCCACGGCCTGGCAGGCGCCGTCGATGATGCGCGTGCGGATAATGCCCATGCCGTACGGGTTGCTGCGCAGTTGCGGCGCGTCCAGTATGCCCTCACTCACCGCGCGCACCAGGACGGCCGGGTCAGTCAGAGGGTCTTCAGAGGCCTTTCCCAGGCCGGCGATGGCGGTCAGTGTAACACCAGCCTCCTCTGCGAGACGCCCGGCACGCGCCTGCACCGCAGCGTCTTGAGTGCAATCCGGCGCGCCGTGCAAAGCGGTCTCCACTGCACGCCGCGCCAGCCCGCACGCCTCGATCACATCCTCGGCAGTGGCGGCGTGGTGCGCCTCGGTGTGCCCAA
>DAIQPZ010000215.1:0-4248 GCA_036787065.1 Anaerolineaceae bacterium | reverse complement strand
CCAAGTACCTCGTCGATAACGTGGGTAAGAACTTCGCTTCTATCGCCATTGACACGGCCTTCGGTAAATCCGGTGCGGCTGCCCTCAAGTTTGCGGCGGAAAAATACGGCGGTAAGTTGGTAGCTGATGTGTATGCCCCTGCTGACACTAAGGACTTCACCCCCTATATCCAGAAAGCCATGGATTCAAAGGCCGAGAACCTGTTCCTCACCTGGGCCGGCACCGGTTACGTGACCCTTTTCCAGCAGCTAAGCGACCTGGGCGCCTTCAAAACCATGAAAGTTGCCACCGGCTTTGGCGACAACCCCTCCTTCACCTCGGTCTTCGGCCAGGCGATCGCCTACGTTGGCCAGATTGGTTTAAGCGTCTATCATTATACTGCGCCCTCGAACCCGGTCAACGATTACCTGACCAAGCGCTACATTGAGCTTTATAAAGAACCGCCGGATCTGTTCTCGCCGGGTGGTATGTCTTCAGCCATTGCGTTGGCCGCTGCCCTGGTCAAGACCAACGGCGATACCAACGGCGACAAAATGATCGCCGCCCTGGAAGGTCTGAAATTCGACGGCCCCAAGGGCACCTATTTCATCCGCCCCGAAGACCACGTCTGTCTGCAGCCCATGTACATCCTTAAATTGGTCAACCTCGACCCGCACAAGGATGCCAATGGCGTTCCCAAGTACGACTGGTTCACAAAGGTGTACGAAAGTAAGTATGATGAGCTGGGCATTCCCTGCACACTGACTGGTGACTACGCCAGTCGCTGCGGCACCCTGCCCAAGCCTTAACTTTCATTAATTTTTTCGGTGCAATTTGCGGTAAGGGAAGCTGCCGCAAATTGCACCGTTAAGAGGCCAAATGGATTCTGCTGGAAATATTATTCTTGAGACGAGAAACCTGCGCAAGGAGTTTGGCGGGCTGATAGCGGTTGACGATGTCAGTATCCAGGTCCGGACTCATACCCTTCATTCGATTATCGGACCGAACGGGGCTGGAAAAACCACCCTTTTTAACCTGCTGGATGGAGTCTTTCCACCCACCCGCGGCCAGGTGCTCTTCAAGGGGCGTGACATCACCCACCTGCCGCCGCACCGGATTGCTCATCTGGGCATCGGGCGATCATTCCAGATTACGAATATCTTCCCAAATCTCACGGTCGTGGAAAACCTGAGGGTTGCAGCCCAGGCCTTGGGGAAGGATAATTTCAAGCTTTTCCAGCCGGTATCCAGGTTCAAACGGTACACAGACCGGGCTTTTGAAATCATGCTGCAAATTGGGTTGACCGGGCGTGAAAACGCCCTGGCGCGAAATTTGCCTCACGGCGATAAACGCAAGCTCGAGCTCGGAATTATGCTGGCAGGCAATCCGGAACTGCTGCTTCTGGATGAGCCGACGGCCGGCATGTCTGCTGAGCAGGTACCCGCCCTTCTGGATATTATCCGGGCCATTATGGCCGAAGGTGGCGATAAGACGATTATTTTGGTAGAACACCGAATGGACGTGGTCATGGCGATTTCAGACCGTATCACCGTCATGCACATGGGGAACGTGCTGGCTGAAGGCAGCCCGCAGGAGATTGCTGCCAATCGCACAGTACAGAGCGCTTATTTAGGCGCTCTATATGGTGATCTTAACCGTAGCAAGGAGGGTTAGTGGAAAACATTCTGGAAGTTGAAGATATTCACACGTTTATTGGCCAGTTCCACATCCTGGAAGGCGTTTCGATCACCGTACAGCGTGACTCGATCACAGTCTTGCTGGGCCGCAATGGGGCCGGTAAGACGACTACTCTCAAATCGATCCTTGGGCTGACACCACCCCGCCAGGGAAAGGTGATTTTCGACGGCCAGGAAATCAACGGGCGCCATTCCTATGATATCGCCAACCTGGGGATAGGCTATGTACCCGAACACCGTGCCATTTTCCGCAACCTTTCTGTGGCTGAAAATTTGCGCATTGCCGAACGTAAAAAAGGCGACCTGGAGCGTAAATCTGAATTTATCTTCCAATTATTCCCGGATTTAAAGCGCCTGTTCAAGCTGCCAGGTAACCATCTTTCGGGCGGTCAGCAGCAAATGCTGGCGGTCGCCCGCGCCCTGGTGGCTGACAATAAGCTGTTGTTGATTGATGAGCCCAGTGAAGGCCTGGCTCCGGTACTGATCGAGCAAATGATGGAGGCCATCCGCCAGCTCAGCGCCACAACCACGATCCTCCTGGTTGAACAGAACTTTATCATGGCCAGCCAGCTTGCTAAAAATTATTACATCATTGATGATGGTAAAACCATCCACTCCGGCTCGATGACCGGCCTGTTACAGGATGAAACGCTCATTCACCGCTACTTAGGCACGGCTGTGATAGCTCCAGGAGAAAAGAAGTGATAAAGCTTGCGACTTATCTCACAAAAAACCGGGCGGCATTGTTCGTCGTTGGCCTGCTGCTGGTCGTCTTCCTGGCGGGCTACTTTCTGATGGGCCAGGCATCTTTTGTGCGCACTACCCTTTCAGGCCTGACGATCGGTTCGCTTTATTTTATGGTGGCGGCCGGATTGACCCTGATTTTCGGAATGATGGATGTGCTGAACTTTGCCCAGGGCACTATGTTCATGTTAGGAGCCTACCTGGGCTGGCAGTTTTATACCAACCCCACTTTCCTGTTTGGCATTGCCCCGCTGGTATCAGCGGCTGCCTGCGGATTGACTACTGCTGCTGTCATTCGGCCCATCGTCATGCACTGGAAGGTGTCTGAACAGTGGCAAAAGCGCCTGCCCTATATTCTGTATGCGGCAGCAGCCTTGATTGGCGTCTTGGCGTTGTTAGGCTTTGACGTCCTGGCCCTCTCGAAGACCGCCATGGTTGCCACCACCACCGCCGATCCGCTCGCAGAGGCTAAACCTCAAGAGCTGCTGTCAACCTTCTGGTGGCGCCCGGTGCTGCTGATCCTGGCAGGCATGGTGGCTGCTGTGGTTTACGCCCGGCCCGGTGATTTCACCCAGACGGTCCATCGCGGCGATGAAAAACGCGGCTGGATCATAGCCGTGATTTTGCTGGCCCTGACCGTCATTTTGACCCTGGTGCGCGAGGCTGCTCCCGTAACCGTGCTGTTGATGGACGGTAACTGGCGTTTCTTCCTGGCTCTGATCGCAACCACCCTGATTGGGGCCGGCCTGGGGGCAGTGGTTGAAATCTCTCTGCTCCGTCCGCTGTACATCCGCCCGTTATACCAGGTACTGGTTACCCTGGGACTGGCATACGTGCTGCGTGAGTTGGCCATGCTGTTGTGGAATCCGGTGGCCTACCAGATGGTCCGCCCACCCATGTTTGCCCAGCCTGGTGAAGCGGATACGCTCTGGGCCTGGTTTACAACAGGAAACAGCACAGTCAATATCTTTGGGGTCACCTTCCCGAGCTACCGTTTGTTTATCATTTTCTTGGGTGTGCTGATGTTAGTTATCCTCAGCCTGACCATTGGCTATTCCCGGCTGGGAATGATCATCCGGGCCGGCGTGCAGGATCGTGAAATGGTGGAGGCGCTTGGCATCAACGTCAGGCGGGTGTTTACCATTGTATTTATGATCGGCGCCGGACTGGCAGCCCTGGGCGGAATTGGAGCGGCGCCTTTCATCCCGGTCGAACCGGGCATGGGGGATGTTTTCCTGCTGCAAGCTTTCATTGTGGTGGTGATTGGAGGGATGGGGAGCTTCAGCGGAGCGGCAATCGGCGCTCTGCTGATTGGATTAGCGCGTGCTTTTGGCGACTACCTGGCCTTGAGTTTCAACCTTACCCCGGCAATAGCAGAAGCCTCAACCGTAATCATCATGGCCTTTGTGCTGTTAGTGCGTCCGGCCGGCCTGTTTGGCAGGAAGGAGTAAACCATGGCTGCATCACAGTCTAAATCCATCCTGGGTTCCTCTCTGGGCATACGCCTGGCAGGCTGGTTACGCAAAGAATGGGGCTTACTGGCGGCCCTGGCGGTGTTTGTCCTGTTCCCGTTTATATTTGGCGTTCTCACCGGAACTTCACCAACCGAAGGCGCCAACCGCTTCTGGCAGGGGCTGTTGATCCAGTTTTTCATCATGGCCGTCTATGCCATGAGCTATGACCTGCTGATGGGGTATATCGGTATTCTATCCTTCGGGCAGGCGGCCTTCTTCGGCGGCGGCGCTTACGCCATGGGGTTGTTCCTAAAGCACGTTGCCCCCGGGATCAGCGCGAAATATATTGTTACTTTGCCCGGCCTGGGCAATAT